>CALHBQ010000316.1 GCA_937930815.1 uncultured Saprospiraceae bacterium
GAGTTTCTTGAAAGAAATGAAGTGCCTGCATAGAAATCAAGCGTACCCTGAGCGAAGCCGAAGGGGTACATAAGCAAAGATAGATTTTCATGCTTGTTGACTTCGGCTTCGCTCAGCCAACGGACTACAATTTGTTTAAGAAAAGAGAAAACACTTAATAGAAATAAAATAAAATGGCAAAAGTCAAGAAAAAAGAATTAGGGAAGGGAATCAGAGCATTACTCGGAAACATCGAGGGAAATACAGCTACTCCAAAGAAAAAGAAGGCAGCAGTTAAAGAATTGTCCAGTACTGTTGCGATGGTTTCATTAGAAGAAATTTCAGTCAATCCGTTTAATCCAAGAACAGATTTTGCTGAAGAAGCATTGAACGAATTGGCAGCAAGTATTAAAGTTCACGGCCTAATTCAGCCGGTTACGCTTCGTCGATTGAGTGCAAAGGAATTTCAGATCATCTCTGGGGAAAGAAGATTCAGAGCATCTAAATTAGCTGGCCTTAAAGAAGTTCCAGCATATATACGATTGGCCAACGATCAGGAAATGATTGAAATGGCTTTGATAGAAAACATTCAAAGAGAAAATTTGAATGCGATTGAAGTTGCCATCACTTACCAAAGATTGATTGACGAATGTGATTTGACGCATGAGGTAATGGCTGAAAGAGTAGGGAAGAAGCGAAGTAGTGTTTCAAACCATTTACGACTGTTGAAATTGCCACCAGAGATTCAACAAGCCTTAAAAAATAAAGAATTAAGCATGGGGCACGCACGTGTTTTAGCAGGTGTGGAAGACCCAGCCAAAAAGCTTATTTTATTTAAAAGAACAATTCAAGATCAACTCTCAGTAAGAGATTTAGAAAAGTTGGCGAAATTATATTCACTAGGCTCTTCACCTAAAAAAGGTGCCAATGATTTGGATTCAGATTACAAAAATGTCCAAACTCAGTTCCAAGAATATTTTGGTTCTAAAAAAGTGAAGTTAAAAGTCAATGCAAAAGGCAAAGGTCAGATATTAATTCCGTTTGGTTCTACAAAAGAATTAAATCGATTATTAGATACTTTGGAAAATGACTAATTATTTTTTGATTGCGTTGACTTCAATATTTTTCCTGATAGCAGCTTCTGCTATTGGTCAAACCAAACAAGATTCAATTGAATCAGTCGATGTTAAAATTGAAAAGTGGATTCCAAAACCCAAGAAAGCAGCCCTTCTTTCATTGATCCCCGGTGTCGGGCAAATGTATAACCGTAAATATGCTTGGATTAAAGTCCCAATAATCTATGGCGGATTTATTGGTGTCGGATTGGGCGCGCGTTTCAACCAAAGAACTTATGAAGGTTATCGAGATGCCTATGTTATGTCTGTAAATGGAGAAGAACATCCGTTTGGAAATGCTTCCTCAGAAGATTTGAAAAGAGCAAGAGACAGATTTGATAAATTTAGGCAACAAACTTATGTTACTATGGGTGCAATTTACCTTGCGCAAGTAATAGAGGCCTACGTTGCGGCACACCTGATTGACTTCGATATTGATGATGATTTGAATTTAAAACTCCAACCAACTACTCAAGAAGAATATGAGCAAGGAGTTGGATTTGGTGCGATTTTAAGTTTTTAACTAAATAAAAAACTCATAAGGTGAAGCCCAATTTCAACCAACATTATTGCGATTAAAACCAAAGAAAGCGGTTTGAGCCATTTATTTTTAGCTCTAAATTCTTCGCTTTGTTTCTTTTTGTCGGGGTCGTTTGTACTCACTTTTCCTATCGAGTAGAGATATAAATACACTCCAGCACAAAGAAAAATTATTTCAAATAAAAGGCCTACGATTTCCATTACTGAGCTGAAGGTTTTGGTGTTTCAATAACATTGAGGATATTTCTTGAGACCGTCAGTTGGTCTAAAATATCTTTATCAATCTTTTCAATTTTCGCTTTTTCAGCATTGAGGTAAGACATGATTTCATCATGTGATTTTCCACTCAATTTCATTGGGCCTTTTAGGTCAGACATCCAAGACATCATTGCCTCGTCCGCTGCATCAATTTTTTCTAAATTAGGTTTTATGGCTAATTCTAATTGGCCAGGAAGATTTTCTCCTGACTTCATTGCTTTTCTGATTTTAGAAGTGTTTTGCATCATTACTCCATGATTCAACATCGAGTCATCATGCAATTTCATAACCTGATCCCAAAGTGCTTGTTCTTCGGCATTAAACTTATTGCAACCAGTGATTAAAATTGTTGAAACAAAAAGGAAAGTAAAAAGGGAAAGTGAAAGTGAATTTTTGAACATAAGTGAGTTTTAAAAGGAAATTCTATTTTTCAATAACAAAAACATCTTCATTGTTTTTGCTCATATAATATCTTTCACGAGCAAATCGCTCGGTATTTTTTATCAAATCAATCCTATCAGATTTGGCTTCTTTGATTTTTTCAGTGTAAAAATTTCGATCGCCTTCCATTTTTTCTATGGAATTCTGAAGACTCATTTGAGTCAAAAGGTTATGTTTATCAATAAATGCCATCCAAATAAAAAATAAAACTGCCACCAAGGCAAACATATTTCTAAAAGGTGCTGGAATGATATCCAATAAAGGTTGAAATGGATTGTTTTTGCGACGCTTTGCAGCCATAGTAGTTTTAAATTGAATGGCAAAGTTAAGCAGAAAATGTATCCTTTACAACATGTTATATCAACACATTTTTTTGTTGCCTATCCAACAAATGACTTTTACCTTCCGTTTGAATAGATGGAAATCTTAAATTTGCAACCGTTTTGAAAAAAGTTAGTCTTAAGAACCAAGTAATAAATCATTAAATAAGAATACATGAACTTTTCAAGAATTCTATTCCTTCTTTTTCTTCCAACTTTATTGTTTGCGCAGCCAGATAGATGGCAACAAGCCTGTAAATATGAAATGGAAATCGATTTCGACGTAAAAACAGATCGATTTGAAGGAACCCAAAAACTAACTTACACCAACAATTCACCTGATGAATTGAATAAAGTGTTTTACCATTTATACTTAAACGCTTTCGCGCCGAATAGTATGATGGACGCTCGCAACCAATTCTTGGAAGACTCCGATGGTAGAGTAGGAAGCAGAATTGGCAATTTAAAGCCAAATGAAATTGGATACACAAAAGTGAAGAGCCTCACCATGAATGGTAAGAAAGTTCCTTTTGAGCATTCTGAAACGATTTTGGAGGTTTCATTGCCTGCTCCAATCGCTCCAAATAGCAAAGTCGTTTTTGAAATGGAATTTGAATCACAAGTCCCTGTTCAAATTAGAAGAAATGGTCGTGATAACAAAGAAGGAATTGAGTACTCAATGGCTCAATGGTACCCAAAAATGTGTGAATATGACTATCAAGGCTGGCATTCGAACCCATACGTAGGACGTGAGTTTTACGGAATTTATGGAGAATTTGATGTAAAAATCACAATAGATAAAGACTATGTAATTGGCGGCACTGGTTACTTACAAAACCCTGAAGAGATTGGTTTTGGGTACACCAAAAAACAAAAAGGCAAAAAGAAGTGGTTCAAAAAGAAAAGAACTTGGCATTTCAATGCACCAAATGTGCATGATTTTGCTTGGGCAGCAGATCCTGATTATCATCACAACACTTTCGAAAGAAAAGATGGTTCTGTCATGCATTTCTTCTATCAAAAAGGAGAGGAGACCAATGAAAACTGGGAAAACCTTCCAGCAGTAATGGATGAGGCGTTCAATTTTATTAATAAAAACTATGGCGCATATCCATACAAACAATACAGTTTTATCCAAGGTGGTGACGGTGGTATGGAATACCCGATGGCTACCTTGATTACAGGCCATAGAAATTTTACAAGTTTGGTTGGCGTTTCTGTTCATGAGTTGATGCACTCTTGGTACCAAGGCGTTTTGGGTACAAATGAGGCGCTTTATGCTTGGATGGATGAAGGTTTTACAAGTTGGACTTCTGCTGAAATCATGAATCACCTGAAATCAAAAGGATTGATAAAAGGTGAATTTAGCGACCAACCACATGCTGGTTCCATCAACGGATATAGAAATTACATGAAAAGTGGAAAAGCAGAGCCAATGTCAACGCATGCCGATCATTTTAGTACAAATTATGCGTATTGGTTGACTGCTTATACTTGTGGTCAGACATTCTTGGAGCAATTGCAGTACGTGATTGGCGAAGATGCTCATGATAAATTGATGCTTAATTATTACAATACTTGGAAGTTCAAGCACCCAAATACCAATGACTTTATCAGAATGGCTGAAAAGGAATCGGGGATGGAATTGGACTGGTACAAAGAGTATTTTATTAATTCTACCAAATTGATTGATTACGCAGTTGGTGAAGTCGTTCAGGAAGGTAAAAGAACGAATATTACCTTAAAAAGAATCGAAGAGTTTCCAATGCCTATAGATGTAGAGGTAACTTTTGAAAACGGAAAGAAATCAAATTATACGATTCCATTAGGCTTAATGCGCGGAGAAAAGAAAGCAGAAAATGGTACTGATTTCATCGTATTAAAAGATTGGTATTGGACACACGATTCGTATGAAATGAGCGTAGAAGGAAAAGTAAAATCAGTAAAAATTGACCCAACAGGTCGTTTGGCTGATTTTGTTCCTGACAATAATACTTGGGTTGATGGTATCCAGATAGAGGACTAATTTTTTGAAATATTAATCATTTTGAATTTTATTTTTCAAAATTCAACTCATTGATAGCCAGCAATTTATGAGTGGTATTTTGTTACGAGTTACGGGTTGCGAGTTTAGAGTACTCGCAACCCGTAACTCGCAACAAACATGATTAGCAAATTCGTTAATCCTAAGTTTCTATAAAATCGAAAAATTTGGGACGTGTCCGCCGTGGCTGATGGCTCAAGTTTACTTTCTCTTTTTACGGTTTTTCGTTCGCAAACGAGGTTGGTTCCATTCTTCTTTCATTGCAAAGTTGACAATGTTTTTCATCACATTCATCAATGAAATGAAAACTAAATAGCCGATAGTCACCACTTGAAAAATCCACGCAAAAGAGCCAGCTTCCCAAATTGTTTCACCTGAAACACCCCACGCAACGAGCGTGCAAATCACCAACAAAACAAAGTAGGAAGTCATTGATTGACCCCAATATTCCATTGAATTTTTGGCAGAAACACTTAATATACTATTGAATATTGAAAACATCATGATCGTGGAGCCCGCTGCCATATATGCAAAACGGTCAGGCATTCCTGCTCCAGCACTTTTCAATAATGCTCCGAAAAACATCAAAACGAAGACAAGACCTACGCCAAAAGCAGCTTGTTTATATGGATGGATATAACTTTCGAAAGTGGTCTGCGGTTTTTCCTTTGATGCCATTTTATAGTTTTTTATAAAATTCGATTAATTTTTTTTCTTCGTTTTCCCAAGTCAACTCTTTTGCAGCTTTTTTGCAATTTGATTGTAAATCAGAGTAGTACTCTGGGCTTTCAAAAATTTGCTTAATTGCATTGATTATGGATTCAACTTTTAAATCTTCCAAAAGAACACCGATTTGATATTTTTCATTTATCAATTGATATTCAGGAAAATTCATGTGAAGCGCTGGAATGCCTGCCTGAATATAGTCAAAAGTTTTGTTTGCAAGCGAGTAGTAATAATTTAAACCTTTGTTTTCGAGTAGGTTTAATCCAACATCTACTTGTTTGGTTAGTGCAGGTAAATTTTGTGGCAATATCATTCCCAAGAATTTCACACGATCCTCAACCTCATTTTTTGCAGATTGTTCACGAAGGTAGTTTGAAAGGTCGCCTTCTCCAGCCAACCACAATTCGTAATCTTTTAATTTTTTCATCGCCAAAATCATTTCTTCCAGTCCACGGCCATCATTTAGAGCACCTTGGTAGAGGATGATTTTTTTTGCATTTTTAGTTTTTAGTTTAGCTTCATTTTGAGCTTCAAAAGGTACGTTTCTGATAGTTCCAAATGGTTTGTTGTATTTTTCTGTGAAAATATTTTTTAAGCTTTCGCAAACAGTATAAGCTCCATCTACTTTTGGTACAAAGGTTTTTTCAATCAAAAGCCATATTTTTTGAATTCTTGGGCGATTTACCAACTCTGGAACTTCTGTGAAATATTCATGCGCATCATAAATTATTTTCTTTTTTGAAAGTCGTGCAGCCCAATATCCAGCGGGCAATGTATCCAAATCAATTGCACAAATCACATCTGCTTTTTTTAATAAAAAAAAGAACAAACGAATATTCATTTCAATATAAAAAAGAGGCCCTTTTGCAAAAAAAAGCGATAATCTTACTTGTTTAAATGGTTGATTTACAGATGGTTGTGAGATTTTTTTGAGGCGACCTATCAGGGTGACATCAAATCCGTTTTTTGCCAAGGAGGAGCAAATTCGAATCATCCGTTGGTCGTAGTTCAAATCATTGGTAACAGTGAAAAATAGCTTTTTCATTTGCTTAATAATTTGAATTTTTCTTCATCAGATTCAATTATTTTTTCGTCAATCATATATTCAATTACGCCAATTATTTTCTTTTCATCTTTCGCGTGAAAGGAGTCGATTATCTCTGGTAAAGCGAGATTTTCTTTTTTCAAAAGTTGAAGTATTTTTTTGCTCAATCGATCGAAATCATTGCTTTCTTCGAGCGATTTGTTTCTACCCAAACATACATCACAAACGCCACATTCTTTTGATTGTTTCTCACCAAAATAACTTAACAAAAGTTGACTCCTACATTCCTCTTTTTCGCAATATTCAATTGCTTTTTCAATTCTAAATTTGGCTCTGTCTTTTAAGAAATTATAGAGTTTTACATCTAAATTTAAATCTTCAATAGGTACTCTCTCTCTTAAAAAAACGAGCTGTGGGCTATCTTTTTTAGGTCTATAAATGATAATACCTTCTTTGTTTAATAATTCCAACAAAGAAATAATTTTAGCCGTTTCTGTTTTTAGATTGTTTGCTAATTGATCTTCTCGAATGGAAATAAAATCAGTAAAAATACCAGTATTTGATCTCAATAATAATTTGATGAATTTTTCAAGTTTTGGATTCTTTAACTGGAAATCATAGATATCTTCTCTTGAGATTTTCATTTTCACAGTCGAAGGCATATAAACAGATTCGGTCATGGAAATCCAACCCATTTTTTCAAGATGCTTTAAACTGTTTAGCGCAGTCAAAATATCCAATTTGAAATTGGTGCAAAACGAAATTAAATCAAAATCATAACTTCTTCCAAGACCTCCTCCGACTGCCAATTGGAAATAACTTCCCAATGCTTGATAAACCCTTTTTATTTCTTTCAACTCTGGAAAAGAAGCATCAAAATGTTTTGACAACATTTTTTTATCCATATCAGAAAAGAGTAGAGCGGCAAATGATTTTTTGCCATCTCGACCACCGCGCCCTGCTTCCTGAAAATAAGCTTCTAAATTATCAGGCAAATCAAGATGAACAACGCTGCGAACATCGGCTTTGTCGATACCCATTCCAAAGGCATTAGTAGCAACGATGACTCTTGTTTCACTATTTATCCACGATGATTGTTTTTTGCTTCTGAGGTCGCCATTGAGCCCAGCATGATAAAAATCCGCACTAATATTATTCTTTCTTAAAAAATTAGAAATATCCTTTGTTTTGCGTCTATTTCGGACATAAACGACACTCGTGCCAGGTACTTTATTTAAAATATTGAGCAGTTTTTCCTCTTTGTTTTCTTCCTTTCTGACGACGTAGGCAAGGTTGTCTCTTTTAAAACTATTTTGAAAAACCTTCCCTTTTTTGAACTCTAACCTTTCTTGAATATCCTTAACCACATCAGTTGTGGCGGTGGCAGTTAAGGCAATAACTGGCACTTCAGGATGCAATTTTCTAATTTCATTGATCTCTAAATAGGAAGGACGAAAATCATATCCCCACTGCGAAATACAATGCGCTTCATCAATGGCAATAAGATTGACATTCATTTTTGAAATGCGCTCAAGGGCCAATTCAGATTTTAATCTTTCAGGCGAGAGATAAAGGAGTTTTGTTCTACCATAAATACAATTATCGAGTAATTCGTCGATTTGATTATACCTCATTCCACTGTAAATTGCTTTGGCAGCAATAGACCTTTTTTGAAGATTATCAACTTGGTCTTTCATGAGTGAAATGAGCGGAGAAACCACAATGCAAATACCATCTTGAAGCAACGCTGGAACCTGAAAACATATCGACTTCCCGCCACCGGTTGGCAACAGTGCCAAGGTATCATTCCCTTCCAAAATTGACCATATGATGTCTTCCTGCATTGGTCGAAAGCCATCGTAACCCCAATATTGTTTTAATATTTCTGCGGGTGTTTTCTCCAAATTGATTTAATTTTTTCCCAAAATAAAAAGGAATTTTAACAATTGAGGATAAGTCGCTTTTTTCTTTTGAATAAAGATATAAATCACTGATAGTTATTGATTTAAAAATATTTAAAATTAATATAAAAATATATCATCTTAACTAAATCGCTTTATTTTATGAATTCTTTAGGTAAACAAATAAGCACCTAATCAACAAGTTGGTTCGTCTAAAAAGTGAGAATCCCCTCATCATAAAACTTATTATTATGAATTATTTTCTTAAAAATAGAATGGGGATATTTGCATTGTTGAGTTTGATTCTTGTTTACAGTTGCAACCATTCTACACAGACGACCACAAAAGTAATCGTTCCTGAAAATCATATTTCGGAAACGAAGAAAAAGAAAATAGAAGCGTCAGCACTTTATCATTTTGCTGATGATTCCGTCACTTCCGGCGAATATTTTGATTTTATTGATGGATTGGTAGCTCATTATGATACGATTTTGGATTACCAAATTTCGGAGCATTTAATCATGCGGTCAAATCCTAACTTGATAGATTCTTTAATTAATACGGATTATTATCTTTTGAAAGAAAAAGGAAAATTTGTGTACGACCCGCAATCAATCGTAATCCTCAAAAAGGGAGATAGTTTAAAAATTCCTAATAAAAGAGAGGTGGAATTGCTTTCGCAAAAAATGGCGAACACGATAATTGATGTAAATATTCCAGCATATAAATTACAGATTCTTGAAAGTGGCTCTCCAATCCATGAATCTAAGGTAAGAGTTGGTCGAAATACCAAACGATATTTAGCGATGGCAGGCCGAGATGTTGATTTGAAAACGAGGCCTGGTTATGGTAAAATTGTTCGAATCGCAAGAGATCCAGCTTTTATCAATCCGCGTAATAACAAACGATATAGTGTGACCAAAAGAGATGATGGTCAAACCACTAAAATGCCAAGAATTCCATGGATTGAGCCAGAAATCAATGGTACAAGGTATGGTCAATTGATACATCCAACTACCAATTTAAAAACGTTAGGAAAAGCCTATTCTAATGGATGTGTTGGGACAAGTGAAGCGGATGCTTGGAAGATTTACTTCTATGCTCCGATTGGAACAGCTGTACAATTCAGGTATGATTTGGAAGTCCCAAATGCCAAAGGTGATACCACGAAATTAAAAGATATTTATCCAGGATACACTAAACGATGGAATCGTATTAAAGCAAAGAATCCAGCTTAGACTAAAACAAATTAAAGTGGCAAAGGAATTAATTTCCTTGCCACTTTAATTTGTCAGTTCACACCTATCTACTGATAGGATCTTTGTAGAAGGTGGGCAATTTGCTCGCCTTTTTTGTATATAATATTTTATAAGAAACGGTTCCTCCGAAGAAAAAGTATTGGTCAAACTTCTTATCGTCACCCCTCAATTCACCAGCTGGATTATGGTCGTAATTTTCAACCAACTCAGGTGTTCTGAAAGATAAGTCACCTGCCATTGGATTTTGCTCCTTGAGTAGTTGAACATCTGGATATTGACCGCTTACATCATCTAAATAGTCTGTT
>CALHBQ010000317.1 GCA_937930815.1 uncultured Saprospiraceae bacterium
TAAAATTTAGCGATACATTAATGAATTGGTAGAGTCCAAATGATTACTTTTACCTCAGCGTCTCTAAGCATACACAAACAAACATAAATTGGGAAATAACATGAGAAAAGAGTCCATCCTTATCACAGGTGCAGGAGGCCAAATCGGAACAGTACTTACTAAAGCTTTGCAGGAAAAACATGGAGCAGAAAATGTACTGGCCACCGACTTGAGGGAAATTGATCTTCCCAATACCCGAACCGAAACGTTGAACGTTTTGCACAAAGAAAAAATGACCAAATTGGTCGTTGAAAACCGAGTTACGCAAATTTATCACCTCGCTGCCATCCTTTCTGCCAAAGGAGAAGAAAAACCAAGATTCACTTGGAATATCAATATGGAAGGACTTTTCAATGTACTTGATGTGGCGAAAGATCATGATGTTACCAAAGTATTTCACCCAAGTTCTATTGCTGCTTTTGGACCAGATACACCGCGTGAAAACACGCCACAAGTTACGCCTGCTACGCCAACTACTGTTTACGGTATTAGCAAAATGGCAGGTGAATTTTGGGGTAATTATTACTTTTTAAGATATGGGTTGGATATCCGTTCTTTAAGATATCCAGGTATCATAGGTCATCGATCTTTGCCAGGTGGAGGTACGACAGATTATGCCGTTCACATTTATCATAGTGCTGTAAAAGGGGAATCATTTGAGGTATTTTTGAAAGAAAACACGGCCCTTCCAATGATTTATATGGATGATGCGATACGAGCGACCCTCAATTTGATGGATGCTCCAAAAGAGAATATTAAGGTTCGAGATGCATATAATTTGGCTGGAATGACTTTTACACCTGCCGAAATAGTGGCTGCTATCAAAGAAGAAATTCCAGAATTCAAAGCTACCTACATGGCAAATCCATTACGTCAATCCATCGCCGAAAGTTGGCCGATGAGCATCGACGACTCCAAAGCAACCGAAGATTGGGGGTGGAAACCAAATTATGATTTGAAAGGAATGACGAAGGATATGATCAAAAAACTTCGTAAAAAATACAGTTTAAAACAAAGTGCTTAAGTAAGCGGAACTTTAGTTCCGCTATAAATTATTTTACACGGCGGAACTGAAGTTCCGCATACGCATAACAAAACTCGCTCTCACATGCTAAAAAACAACTCACTCATAGAAGGTCTTATTTGGGGAATCTTTGTCCCTTTAGTAAGCTACATCGTTTTAACTGCTGCCATGCAAGGATTAGAGTCTTTGCGTGATGAAATCAGCGGTCAATTATTTTCGGAAGGATTCAGACGTCGGACTTTTGCGATTGTAGCAATTGGAATCAATTCTATACCAATGAATATTGCTTTCAAAAGACGACAAACCGATACCATGAGGGGAATTGTGTTGCCTACTTTTGCTTATGTGGCAGTATGGTTGTATGTTTTTGGGAATTATATTTTTGCTTAGAAATATTTTGCGGTCAACTGATGCCGTGCCCTGAGCGAAGCCGAAGGGGGACATAAGCAAAGACTAATTTTTCACTTTTGTTGACTTCGGCTCCGCTCAGCCAACGCATTTTGGATTGAGCGCAACTTGAATCAATTAAACCGAATTGCCTTTACCGGATTTATCCTCGTTACCAACCAAGTCGGCAACACCAAGCAAAATAAAGTCAGCACAAAGGTCCCTAAATTCAACATTAGTACTGTCCAAAGATTAAGGTAAATTGGAGCAACAGAAAGATAATAATCTGCTTCTGAAAGTTTGATTATGCCAAAGTGTTTTTGTGCTAAACACAAACCAATGCCAATTAGGTTCCCCCAAAACAATCCATTCAAAATAATGAATCCAGCGTAGTTTAGAAATATCTTTCGAACCGACCAATCGGAAGCGCCCATAGACTTTAAGACACCAATCATCTTGGTTCTTTCCAAAATTAAAATTAATAAGGCCGTAATCATATTGATGATACAAACGATTAGCATCAAAGCCAAAATGACTATTTCATTCAAATCTTGAAGGTTGAGCCATTCAAAAATTGGTGGAAATTTTTGACGAATTGTTTCCGCATAAAGATGATTGGGAAGCTCTTTAACATCAAGGTCTATGAAATTGGAAAGGACATCTAAATCATCAATATTTTCTACAAAAATTTCATAGCCGCCAACTTGATTTTCAGTCCAACCGACCAATTCTTGAATCACAGAAATGTTGACCATCGCAAATTTCTTATCGTATTCTTCCAGACCTGTTTTATAAATCCCAGCCACTTCAAAGCGCAATGGAACTGTTTCTCCATTGTCCACAAAATGTACGAGAAACTTCTTTCCTACTTCTGTTTCTAATCTATCTGCCGTGTATCTTGATATTAAAATCTGACGTGTGTCTGAATTTGAATTTGGGTCTAAGATTTTTCCTTCTTGCAGATAACCGTCAAAAAATTTCCAATCGTAATCCTCCCCTGCTCCTTTTAAAATTATTCCTTCAATTTGCTTTTTGGTTTGAATAATCCCAGGTCGCATGGCGAAAGTTTGGATATGACTGATACCTCCTTTCGTTTCTCGATCAACCAACATATTTGGAAACTCAAAACCTAAAAACCTTCCAAAATCAGGATATTCAACTGATTTAATATTTTCAACTGCTTCTATAAATTTCTGATCCTTTTTGAGCGGATAAGCTTCGACCAATGACCGATTTGAGTTCACATCTGTAATATGAATATGTCCCCAAAAGCCAAAAATTTTATCTGTTATTTCTTTTTTAAAACCAGAAATCAAAGCACTCGTCGCTATCATAACGGTGAGACTCAATGCCACGGCCATCGTTGCAATCACAACAATCAGCCTGGTAAAAGATTTTTTACCTGCTTCAACTGCCCGCTTTGCTATAAATCGTTCTAAGTTCATTGTGACGTGAAGGTAGAAAAGTTTTAAATTTCAATTATCCCTTTAACGCTTTTTATCAAAAGCTTTATCTCAGGCGAATTTCCTTTAACGACTTTTGCATCAAAAGAAAATTGCGCAAATATATGAGAAAGCATTTGAGGGTTCGGAGTTCTAAATTCTAACCAAACAATTTTGCATTCTTGAGCTAAATTATCAGTTGGATGCGCCTCTGAATTTTGCCAATCAATCAAAAATGGTTTCAATTCAATTGCTGGTTTTGGCAATGGCATGGTTAGCTTCCATTTGAGCATTTTACCTTTTGGCGTTTTTCTTTGACCTCCAGTGATATTAGCCAATTGCGGGTTGTATGCTTTTAAAATTTCATTTTCTCTTTCTAATTCTGACGATTTCAATGCCCATCGAGTCATGGTTGGCTTCTCAATTAAATCTATTCCCATCCATCGGTTTGCTTTTATTTTATTGTTGTCCTTGTCAATGGCTAAAAACTCTAAATAACATTGATTTCCTAAGTTAACTAAAGCATTTTTTGTTCCT
>CALHBQ010000318.1 GCA_937930815.1 uncultured Saprospiraceae bacterium
AGTGCAACCAAAGCAAACGATTAGAAAAGCAATTGATAGATATCGCATATAGATTTTTTTGCAAAGATTGAAAAAAAGTCTGAACCCTTGATATGTTCGATTTTCAAAATCGAGCATATCTCTAAATTTGGATAGTAGTAACCAAAAGAAGATATGACGGATTTTTAGAAATCCCCCATATCGGGCACCTCTTTTTGATTAGAATCACTTTTTCATTCATTCTTTATTATTGAAAAACGAACTAAGTAAGGCGACTCAAAAAGAAATTTTATTGTTATACGTGAATGTGTTTTGTTATGGCAAGAATGTGTTTTGTTGAGTAAAAAATCGGCTTGATTGGTATGTCGTTTGAAAACACTTAGAAACAAAGGTTTATATATAACCTACCTAAAATTGCTTTACGACTATCCAAAAAAAAGATGAATAACCTCCAACCGTTTGTTGAAGGCTTGAGCGTAAAACTTAAGTTATTGACAAAAACTCTTCTAAAGTTTTATTCAACGATTCTATGCCTAATCATGGCATTGACCCTGTCTGCTGAAGGTACCAAACAGGTATCACCTACCGAAGACGATTGGGCATTACTACAACTAAGAGAGGGATTTGCAAATTACGGAACCGCTGGTACTTCTGCTGGCATGTGTCTCGAAGTTTTAGATGCAACAGAGGAAGTTTATATTGGTTTATCGATGTTGGGTTACACCAATTATAGAAATATTTCCAATCTTTCTTATGATTTTCGAATTTTGGATGAAATGGGCAATGTCGTTCACGGCCCTTTTACGGTAGACCCAACCAATGCCAATGGAACAGAATATGATGATGTAGTAGCAGGCCCAGATTTAGGAAGCGGAATGGGGTATGATGTTTCTGATCCGATGTATCATTTCAGCCCAGGTGCTGTAGGCACTTATTGTATTGAATTCAATTTGACGAGTCCAAAAACAGGCGGCTTCTTCAATGAGGGAATTGTATGGTGGGATTTTACGGTAACTAATGCAGGAGGTACGCCTCAATTAGGAAGATTGTTTTCAGAAAATTGGAGTTTCCGTAACCCAACTGATAATGATCCTGATATTTTCAATCAACCATTTCAAGGGATGGTTTTCGTTTTAACCGATGGAGGTTTTGTACATGAAGTTGATTTTGAGAATTCAGGTTTTAGAGGTTTGACCTTTCGTTTAGCTTTTAATACCTCTGGCCCAGGTATGACTGGCGATAACACCTTAGACAGACAATCGGTCGATGGAGTGAATGCAACCAATCCTCAATTTAAAATTTTTCTGAATGATCCTGATCCTGCATTGTATTCAGAAGCAGGGTTTGGTGCCATTGTCTCAGGGCCTTTTTTACAGGGCAGTGGGCCATGTGATACGCTCGGCGGTTTTTGTGTCAACTTTCAAGTAAGTCAACCTGGATTGGTAGAAATTGTCCTTGATTTAGATGGAGCTGATGGCGTTTTGACACCCAATTCAAGAGACAGAATGTTACTAAGTAGAGCGAGCACAGCAGGGCCATTTATGGATTGTATTCCTTGGGACAAAAAAGATGGATTGGGCAATTCTGTTGATCCATTTGAAGGAGTGCCGATCTTTATGAGATACTCACAAGGGGAGACACATTTCATGGTGCATGATTTGGAATACAACAATCCTGGATTTACTTCCAAAGTAATTCACCCAAGTGGTGGTATTCCTAACGACCTATTTTATTATGACGACAGCGCATTATCAAACATTGATAATGATGCAAATCTTGATTTAGATAATAACCCCGCAACAGGTGTTAATCCACCTTTGGAAGAACTAAATGGTTGTCCTCCTCCTTGTCACCTTTGGAATAGAAATACAACGAGTAGCACAAGAGGTTTTGGAGAGTCAAATACCATCAATACTTGGTGGACTGGTAGTGTGATTGTTTTTCCAGTAATCATTGAAGTCCTTTGTAAACAAGATACTTTGGTCGTTGAAAAAGAGGTTACAAAAATAGCGAATGGCACAAGCGGAGCAGAAGGCAATTTTGATGTTACGTTCGAAATTTTAGTAAAAAATATGGGAACAACAATTTTCGATAGCCTGCAGGTAGTTGATGATATGGTTGGAAATTTTGGAGCAAGTTATGTCGGTTTGGTAGATGGCCCAACTATAACCAGCGAAGTTGGAATTGCAACCTTACCAAACGCTTCCGCTACTTTTTCACCCAATTTATTGGATGGCGTAAGTGGAGAAATGTTTCCAGGAGATGTTATAAAAATTGAATTCACAGTTGAATTGAATCCTAATTCATCAGGAACTTTATCAACACTTTCCAATCAGGCACAAGCGATTGTTACCAACAGATATAATGGAGTAGTTACAGATTTATCAGATGATATAAATGATGCGACAAGTGATGATGATCCGAATATTATTTCATTTCCAAAACTTGGAGTAGCAAAACGATTAGCAAATTATCCAGCGCCATTAGCAGCGAGTGGAACAGCTTTAAATTACGATGTAACCTACGAGTTCATCATTGAAAATATAGGAGATGTTGCTGTTGAAGAAGTAAGTTTAACAGACAATATAGCAGTACAATTTGGAGGTGCTTTTGTAAAAATAGTAAGCCCTCCCACGATAGAAGTTTCGACAACAGCAGCAGCTCCAGGGGGAACCAATGCTACCTATGACGGTAACTCAAAAATAGAATTATTGGATAGCACCGCAACGCTTCAACCAGGGGAACAAATCGTAGTTCAAGTAGTCGTTGAAGTTTCACCATATGCAGCTGGTGCGATTTATCACCCAACTGGTTATTTAGCCAATCAAGCATCTACTTCAGGTTTATTTGATTGCGCTTGGGTTACTGATTTATCTGATGAAGGAACCGATCCTACAGATACAGAAACTCCATCTGGAATTAATAACGGAACATTAGGTGATACTGGCGGCAGTAATGATCCTACCCTTTTTCCTTTTGAAATTTGTGGAAATGGGAAAGACGATGATTTTGATGGAATGATTGATTTGGATGACGATGAGTGCGAGCCCGATTGTGATTTTCTAATAACACTTACAGGACAATGTGATCGATTAGAGATTACTTCGCCATTGGCGGGGTGGACATATGAGTGGTTTAAAAATGGAACTAAAATAGCAGGAGCTACGAGCGAATTTTATTTGCCAACGATTCCTGAAGCAGGAAACTATTACGTAGAAATTACTACTACAGAAGGATGTTTCATCACCTCAAATACTTTGACAATTGCCAATTGTTGCGAACCTACTGAGCCAATTATCAGAGGTGTTTATTAAAACGCATAATTAGCGTTTACATTGTTAGAATGCCAAAACATTGTTTGTTTCGATTGCGTTGATAAAAACAAAATTTTGTTTTGGTATATGATTTGTTGGGGAGGTAGTATACCCAAACATTAAAATTACAGTTTTCACTATAATTTTATGTAATCCCCAACATGTCAAAACAAAAAATTGCTCTCCATTGGAGAGATACATTGTTACTTTTAGGACCCTTATTAATTCTATTCCTTCCATTCTTCTCACTTGCAGAAGGCACTAAAGAAATGTCTCCTACTGAGGATGATTGGGTTTTACTTCAATTAAGAGAGGGTTTTGCAAACTACGGCACCGGAGGTACCGAGAAAGGTATCAACTTTGCAGTCCTTGATGCTACCGAAGAGGTTTACTTCGGATTTTCAAGTTTAGGTTATGGAAATAATAGATTGACTACTAATGAGTCTTACAGCTTTCGGGTTGTGGATGCAATTGGAAATGTAGTCCATGGACCTTTTGTACTTAACGCAGCTAACCTCAATGGAAAGGACTATGACGATGTCGTAGCTGGCCCAGATCTTGGCAGCGGAACGGGTTATGATGTTTCTGATCCAATATTTAATTTTTCACCTACAAGTCCGGGCATTTATCATTTAGAATTTAATTTGGATAATCCATTCACAGGTGGTTTTCGAAACGAAGGAATTGTCTGGTGGGACGTTAC
>CALHBQ010000319.1 GCA_937930815.1 uncultured Saprospiraceae bacterium
ATTATCGGCAGTAAGTGTTAGGGAGGTGTTATCCATCCCAACAACTTCACCTTTTATACCATCAATTTCGATGATGTCACCAAGTGCAAATTTGTTTTTGCTGTAAAAGGAAGCTAGAAAGTTTTCAACTGTACTTTTGGAGGCGAGGCCATATCCGATTGCAAATGCAAAGATAACGCCCGCTAATAATATACTAATATTTGCTCTTATAAAATCTGTATCAATACCGGCTTGGGATAGTGCACTTACTCCTATTGTCAAGAAGATTATCCAAAAGGCCATGCTTCCGATGATGCTGGCAGATGGTATTGCCAATGATGCACATGTTGACTTAATGATACCTGATAAGGTGTCTGCGATTACAAGACCGACAGCCAATAATACCAATGCCGTAAGAAATTGTGGAATGTAATTGATTAAATCTCTAACTAGATTGGAGAGAGAGTCCATCCCTAAAATGTCGACAGATGCTACTAAAAAGAAAAGCATCATTAGGTAATAGAATATTTTGGATAAAACAGAACTTATCTCAATATTGAAGTTACTTTTTTTTAGGAGGTCTACTTCATTTAGTTTTTCTCCAAGTTTATCGACATTTAACTTGTCAAGTAGTCTTTTTACCATTTTCGCTACCATTTTGGCTATGATGTAGCCAATTATAAACACAATTAATGCGCCTACAATATTTGGTATCGAAATAAGTACTTGATTAATAAGTGGTTCTAATAAGTCCATTCTAATTCTAATGAGGGTGTTTAGGTAAAGTTATTATTTAGGAGAATTTCTTGGACCAGTATACCCATTGTCAGGTGTACGGCGTTTTTTAGGATCGTCTTCTTCACGAGAGCTGCCACCAGTCATCGCTACAAATACTTCCAAAACTTTAGGAAGGAAAACCTCAATCAGGTTTCCTGCAAATGCAAAAAAGTTCGTTGTGCTTTGAACATTAGCACTTATTCTGTTCGGAGCCTCACCTATTCTGGTTTCTTCCTCCTCCATGAACCGTTTGAAATTGTTAATACTCATAATAGTCAATTTTCTTTAAAAAGGTCATTGTACACGGCTTTCGCTTTTTGTTTTGCGCGCATGATTTTCATCTTAACTGCGCTTTCAGACTTGTTGAGGGCTTCGGCAATTTCTATAATCGAAAAATCTTCGTTATATTTCATTAAAAGAATCGCTTTATCCCCTTCTGGTATTTTTTCAAGAACAATTTTGAGTCGATCTACTCGCATCAATAATAGTTCTTGGTCTTCCACGTCATCAATTATATCAGGAGCGCGTTCCATTTCATCAGAAAATACATTTTTATTCTTTTTGTTTTTTCTAATGACATCAATACAATAGTTATACGTAATCGAGTAGATCCATGTTGAAAACTTGGATTTACCCGTAAACTTTGCCAGATTTAGATAAATCTTAGTGAAGATCTCCTGTGCGGCATCTTCTGCACGAGCTTCATCTTTTAATAAAGAGATACATTTCGCATATACTTTGGAAGAATACCTTTTGTATAATATTCCAAAGTATGAGGAGTCTCTCGTTTGAAGATAACGCTCAATGACTTCTAAATCTGATATTTCCTTGTTTCTGGTTAACTGCAATTTAGGTGTAGGAAAGTTGTTTTTAAATTAATAACACTCTAAGAGTGAGGAGTACTTTCCAGTTCACGACTCGTTAGACGGAGAAAAAAGCTGGAAGTCTCAAAAAAAAAACAAAAATAGTCAAATGTTTTGACTTGGAGTGAATATTCGACGTTTAGAAGCATTTATACCTATATGTCGGGTGTCACTCAGTATATAATCTTTTATAATAGAAGACTATTTACAAAAAAAAGAAGCAGCTAAATCCCACCAAAGGAATAAGCTGCTTCTTTACTCTCACTAGTTTATGAAACTTAAAACACTAACGACAAAGACGTCAATATTTGTTCCAAAATAGCTGTTTTTTTTGATAAAATTGGTTTTCCTGACAAAAGACTTTAGGTGAATAGTTTATAATTTTACAATGCTCCTTCTATCTTAAAGAATTCCCTGATTTCGAGCCAGTTGTTTACTCTATTGTATCTTTTTTCATAGACATTATGAAAAGAGGTGTACAATAGTCCATGCCCTTCAAAAGCTTCTATGTTTCTAACATGATCATCAATCATGTAATCTGCTTTTATCATCCCTTTTTGACCGCAAAAAACAATGTTTCTAAAATGGATGAATGGAAAATTCTTTTCCAACCACTCGTATTTATCCACAAAAGAGTTTTTAAATTCCATAGCAGCTGTCACGATAAAAACTTCATATTCACCCATTAACTCTTGAACAACCTCTCGACAATTAGGCATTACGGGCAAATCTGCAAAAAAACCTTTTTCACTGAGAAAACCGCGGATGTGCTTAGCTCCTTCCACGTCGTAAATTTTCTTACCATAATAATCTTCTTTTAGTAAAGGCTTCCCTAATTCACGCTCATATATCATGGTGAATTTTGGAATAACATCGGCCATCACTTCATCCATGTCTATCAAAATTCGCTTTTGTTTCATTCTTTTGATGTTGTAATTTTTTTGTTTTAAAAGAGGAGGTAATTATATTTGATCGATTTTGGCTCAAATGTATGCCATTTTTTTGCTAAATTTTAAACACAGAATGCTATGATTAAAAAAGAATTGCTCAATTTTTTTTATCATTTTAAAGAAGAACGCGGGAGCGCTTTTGGGATTATTTGTTTGAGTTTTCTAATCTTCCTAATGCCTTCTATTTATTCTTACTTGATGCCGACAGCAAATATCGAATTGGCTGACTTTGATAAAGAGATAAGTCAGTTGAGAGAAGATATCGAAGTGGATGAGGCTAAGAAAGCCTATCAATCTAACAAAAAGGCTTACCAGCCAAATAAATGGAAGAAAACCTCCGCCTATTCTAAAAAAGAAAACACTAAAACAACAGTTGTTCTTCAACCTTTTTCATTTGATCCAAACACAGCAACTGAAGCTGATTTTTTAAAAATGGGACTTTCCAATCGCAGGGTCAAAACGATTCTAAATTTCAGAAACAAAGGCGCGAAGTTTTATAAGAATGAAGACTTTAAAAAGATATATGGTTTGACAGATTCAGAATATGAGCAATTAGCACCATTTATAAAGATACCGCCAAGAGAAAAGAAAATATATCCATTTAAGTCAAAACCTGAACCCAAATTTGCTAAACAGAAACCTGAAATTATAAAAATTGATATTAACCAATCTACTGAGGAGGATTGGCAAAAACTACATGGCATTGGACCTTATTATGCTAAGAAAATTGTCAATTTTAGAGATAAATTGGGTGGGTTTTCTTCAGCCGAACAGGTAGGGTCAACTTATGGTTTGAAAGATTCAACTTTTCAAATCATAAAACCTTTCCTCATCGAATCTCCTGTTTTTAAGAAAATAAATATCAATACGGCTTCTGTAGAAGAACTAAAAAGTCACCCTTATCTTAAGTGGCAACAAGCCAAAACCGTTATTAAATATCGGGAAAATCATGGAGCATTTACATCCATCACTGATTTAGGAAAGGTAGGCGTTTTATCTGATTCTGACTTAGAGCGCTTGGAGCCCTATATTCAATTCTAAATTGTGTGCGAGACGATTTGCCTCGCACACGTAGTAAAGCACTTTTACATGTAAAAAATAAAGCTTACTCTACAACGATTTTACCACCACCTCTTATGTTAGATTCAGTGATAATTTCGAAGAAATAGATTCCGGTTTTCAGGTCTTCTTTATTCAGTGTTAATTTGGAACTACTCGTTTTTTGAGTAGAAATAATTCTACCAGTAATGTCGAAAACTCGCAATTGCCAAGCCTCACCGTCAAAGTCTTTTATTTCAAAAGTAGCTTGTGTTCGGAATGGGTTTGGATAAACTTTCAAACCTAAATCAGCAGCCAAATCATTTACAGAAACGGTAATAATGTCCAGTCCAACAGTATGGTAAACTTCATTGGTGATAACTGGTGCATTGAAATCAAAATAAATATTGGCGGTATTTGGGATAACCGTTCCTTTTGATAAATCGGTTTTTTGGGATATTTTGAAATTTACAAATCCGTGAGAAGCTGGCTCATTAATATTGCTATCGGGCAGCATGATATTTTCAAATAAGAAAATAATAGTGCTGTCTTCTTTTATTTCGAAAGTATAATCATGGCTCGATGCACCTGGAATAATTGACTCTAAATCAAGGTGCTCTGAAATTTTGTCTTCAATCCTTACGGTGAAAGCGGTATCTGTTCCAGTATTTTGAAATCGGATTTTATATTCAATATCTGTGTTTTCTTCAATTTGGAAATCGTTGCCATAACCGAGCGGATATCCCTGTTTGTCGTTGGGATCAAACGAACCTCTGTTTTGTGTACAATCTATATTGGAAAAACCATTTCCAGTCGCCTGGTTGAACTGAGGAGTGACGCCTGTCGTGAAAGATGCACCTGGCATATCTACACATCCCTCAATACTCAAAGAAGGTGCATTGGCTAATGGATGAAAGGCTTCTTGCATTGTCCTGAGGGTCCATGTCGAACCAGTTGCAGGCATTGGATCTAATGGGAACGTTTCATTTGGCGCCAATGGGTCAAAATTACTCATACGATACATCAAAACATCTTCGATGATGATATAATCGGCACTTGCAGTCATGGCCTGGTTTCCAACATTCTTTATAGAAAAACGAATACTATCTCCATCACATTCTCCTGTTACTTCAAGGCTCGCACCTGACCATTGTGGCCCCTTATTACAAAGGCTATCTGGAAAAATATGTGCCTCCGAACAATGAGTTACCCCTAATGCTGCATCGCAACTGACATTCACGTTGATGGCAAATCTACCGCAATCTCCAGGTGATACATCTCCTATTTCAAAAGCATAAAGGTTGCCTTGAATATTAGTAAAAGGAACATTACTATTTTGAAAATCTAAATAATTATCTAAGTCAACTTCTACGTAAGCATCGGTGGCAGTTACAGCCCCATAGTTACAATAATTGACATAGTAGATTCCATCAAAACAACGACGAAGTAGTGGTGTAGAAATATCAACTGCCAGCAATGGACAGTCACCTTCCAAAACGACTGGAATATCCAAATCGAACGATTGTGGTGTATTAGGATCGTCTGGAGTGAATTTATAATTTGCAGGACAGGTTTGGCTATAATTTATATTTGAAATCAATGAAACTTCATATTCCATATCACCATCGAGAGGTAGTGAGAAATAATAATATCCATTTGGATCTGTAGTGATTGTAGTAATGATGCCTGAAGGTTGCCCTAAGACATTGACCAACCAGCCTTCCATCCTGGCTTCTTGAGTGGGGTTGAAAGCACAGTCATTTTCTGAATCAGAAAATACATAACCCGAAATAACATGTCCTGTTTGTGGGCGGACGTTTATTTTTAAATTAGTAGTACAAAACCCCCAATTTCCATCTTTGTCCCCTGCCCAAATCTCAACCTCGTGGTCGCCTGCAAAAGTTGCATCAAATGGTAAAAATGAATTGGAAGGTACATCTGTTTGATTGGAAGAATCTGCCCATATAATTCGTAGATTAACTAGCTCAAAACTACAATCGTCAAAACTACCAGCATCCATCTCTTCTGCTAAAACGACTTCGTTTTGGTTAGGAAAAATAGAAATTTCAAGGTCTCGGCAAACTGCTATTGGCTCCGAACAAGAAGGGATTTTAATTATCTGTACATAATTATAACTTGACGGTAAGCTGTTTTGAAGCACAGTCCCATCGCTTAAAGTAATGGTCTTTTCTTCGTTATCTACAAGAAGATCGGTTGCATCTTTTTTGCCATCCCCATCGGTATCAAATCCAGGAATCGTCCAAGTACTTCCACCTGTTTGAGCATTGCACCAATCTACAATAGTGTAGGTTCGTATAATTTTGCCACAATCAGGATCATTGCTTATTCGCTCATCACTGTACCCAATTGCCAATAGATCGCATCCAGGAGCATTCTCAACATATAATTCAACAGGCTCAAAGACTTCTCCACAGATACCCTCAGTGTCTTCAGGTATTTTGATGGTGAAGGTATTGCCAGTACTGATTTTGAAAGTTTGGGTGAATGTCGTTCTGTTTAAATTGTCATCAGTAGCAGTCCAAACTCGGGTCAATATTTCATCTCCAAAACATGCGCCTGTTCTATTAGTTGGTATTTCTTCAAGTGTAACTGTTACGTCAGTATCACAATTATCATTTGCTAAAACAATAGGAGGTGTTGGTAAAGGATCGCCGCAACCAATATTGATAATGCTCGGTGGTGGGTTAGTAAAAACAGGATTTTGCGTATCACCAATACAAGGAGTAGGAACTACTGATACTGTTCCCCAGCAAGTATTTCCCGAGGTTAATTCCGTAATAGTAATTGTTCTTGGACCAGGCACATCACCATCTAATATGATGATAGTGTCAAATGGGGTTGTCGTAAAAGATAAAATAGGATTTGGACAATTAACAACATTGCCTTCCATAACTTGAGAAACCCTAAGCTCGGTTGTGGCTCCGGGATCTAAACTAACCATTAGTTCATTGTTACATGCAATATCGCATTGCCCTTTACTACTAAAAGAAAGGAGGCAAAGACTAAAAAACAGGGCGGACTTCAATATCGTTTTTAATACTCGCTTCTTCATCGGATTACGTTTATCTACAAAATTCATGGGTGCCTATTCATTTTGTATTGTTCTTGGGAAAATAATTTTTTGGATTTCTATTCTTCTCTAATACAAAAATGCAATGATCTCTTCCTTATTACAAGTACAATTTTTATCTTTTGTAGAGCTGTTTTTATAGCATAATTCGTTTATTAAACATAAATTGATGCTTTTTGTAGAAAAGTAAATTTTTATTTTTTGCAGTTTAGGTCAAATTCTATCTATTATTTATGAAAGAAAGTCGTTTGATTTCAATTTTATCCAATCTGTCGCCCATAGAAAGGCGGTCACTTGGCAAGTTTTTAAGGTCACCTTACTTTAATAAACGGGTAGATCTGATAAAGTTATTCGAATATCTAGTTACCCAAATTACTCGCGAAAAAGACCTTGCGAAAGAATCGATTTTTAAAGCTGTTTTTCCTAATAGAAAGTTTGATGATACCAATCTGCGGTTATTGATGAGTTATTTGGTAAAATTGGTTGAACGGTTTCTTGTTGTAGAATCTATCGATACAGATCCTTCTTTTCAAAAAAAACAGTTGATGGTTGATTTTAGAAAAAGAGGATTACAAAAACTATATCAAAAAGCCAGAAAACAAGTTTCGGAAATAAATGATGCTTCTCAATTACGACATTCTAACTATTATGAAACGCGCTACGAGGTGCTCATGGAGTCCTTTCACGATGATGCGGTACAGCAATTGAAAGAAACATTTCCGCTTCAGGAATTTGCCGACCAACTGGATATAACATTCATTATAAAAAAACTACAACAAACCTGTTTGCTACTCAATCAACGCTCAGTAGTGAAAACAGAAGTTGAAATTGGAATGCTGGATGAGGTGCTTTGTCACATAAAAGAAAAGAAGGAATTGCTCTCGATTACAACCGTTGCGACTTATTATTATGGTTACCTAACTTTAATTGAGCAGGTAGATAAATCCCATTTTTTTGAGTTTAAAAAATTAGTTTTGAAAAATCCTGAGAAGTTCTTGAGTGAACAATTGCAAGAGCTTCACTTGTTAGCTATCAATTATTGTATTAGAAAATTGAATGGAGGTGATCATTCATTTTTTGTGGAATTATTGGATTTGTACAAAGAGGGATTGAGGACTGAAACTTTGTTGCAAGGTAAACGCCTTTCGAGATTTACCTATCACAATATTGTGGCGACCGCCATCAAATCGGATGAATTGGATTGGGCTTCTGATTTTGTTACTGAATACAAACCACTCCTCGACAAAAAATTTCGCGAATCATCTTTCAGTTATAATTTGGCTCGTTTGTCGTACGCTAAAGGAGATTACGAAACAGCGATACCGCTCCTGCAAAAAGCAAATTATCGAGACGTGCTACTCAATTTGGCTGCAAAAACGTTAGCACTAAAAATCTATTATGAAAAAGATGAAATTGAAGTACTGCAAAGTCACATCGAAGCAATGAAAAGCTACATCCGCCGCAAACGAGTCATTGGGTATCATAAAACCAATTACCTCAATATTTTGCAAATGACACAAAAATTATTGCAACTCAATATTTTTGATAGAGTAGCTAAAAAACAATTTTTGGAGGATGTCAAATTAACAGAACCGCTTACGGAGAAAGAATGGTTTGGTAGGGTAGTGAAGAATTAAAAAACCCCTGTACCAAACAGCACAGGGGAAAAATCTAACTTACTGATACTAAAATATTCTTTATGCCTTGTTGGATTCCAAACAAGGTATTTTTTGTCCAAAGGATATCAGAATAAAATAACTGCGCCAAATGGCACATTTCTTATTCTCAAGAAACCAAAGTTACTTTACAGAAAACTGAATTGATAAAAACAAATTGGCAGGCAATTACTGATAGGATGAAAAAGGTTTTCTCATAGTATGCCGATTTGTATAGTGTTTGTTCTCTGGATGGTAAAATTAAATTGTAGTTTGATTTTAAACAAATTTGGCCAAAAATACTGTTATAACAATATAAATTCAAAAATGTAGTAAAAAATTGATTATCAATATTTTATAGAATAAAAAAAATAGAATATTTAATTTATTTGAATTATAATCAATTGATAGTCAGCCATTGAAATTAATTTTAATAATTTTTCAACACTTTTCCACAAGTTATTAACATTTTTTGACCGCTCCCTCATTAAAAGGTACCGTTTTCTGCTCGATACAGCACAGCAAGCATTACTTGACCAACTGCTTGGAGGGTATTCGGATCGATAACATCGATGTTGTCATCTTGGGTATGCCAGTGGTCACCAAAGGACTGATCTTTCTTATCAGACATGTTGATAATGTCTATCATTGCGATTCTTGCATTTTGCCAAACGAAGTAATGATCATCTGTCACTGCCCCTCCATTTTCATTTTTAAAGTAATTATTGTAACCCATACTTTGAGCTAACCCCCAAACTTTATTAACCAATGGTGGATTGATTTGCATCGAGATCTTTTCTTTTGCGAAACGAGCATTTTGGGCTCCAACCATGTCTAACAAAATCGCATGTTTTGGGCGATAAGCAGGCGCATGTAGATTTTTTGACCAATACTGAGAACCTAATCCCCACGTTAGTGTGGATGCTTGAATTTCTTCTTGAGTTTTATTCTCTGCGTCTTCTTCCTTGTTTTCATCACCATAATCTTCTGCGTCAAAAAGGATGATATCAACTCCATGCGTGATAGGATTTACTTTTAAGTTACGAGCAATTTCCAACAGAACGCCGACACCACTTCCTCCATCATCAGCTCCATCAATTGGTTTATCGCATTCGCGATTACAAAGATCTGAATCGGCAATATGTCGCGTATCCCAATGCGCTGCCAAACAAATACGCGTAGTCGCTTTTGGATTAAATTGAGCAATAATATTCGTTCCGTTAAGAATCGTTCCGTTATAGGCTTTCGCCGAAAAGTCTTGTTGAATCACATTGGTAGCATATCCTTCCAATGTTTCAACCAACCATTTCTTACAAGCTGCATGGCCAGAGGAGTTGGGGACTCGTGGACCAAAGTCAACCTGTTTTTTCACCATTTGATAGGCGTTATCCGCATTAAATGCGGGAACCTTTTTAGGTGGGTTTGCTGGTACATGGGGTCCAACTTTAGGATCCTCTTGAACATTAGGATCACAACCAAATTGAATTAAAAGTGAAGCAGTTATTAGTAGAATAAAAGGAATGCGATACATCGTTTAATTTTTTTTGATGGACAAAGGTAATCAACCTCTTCCGTTTTCAAATAGGTTTTTGAACTTGATGAAATTTGTCGTTTTCGACATGAGAAACGGACTAATCTTCAATAAAATGTGCATTTATCTAATTAAAATCCGATTTTTAACTTCTGTTTTGAAAATGAAACATCAAATTACCACTTCGACTAACTTTAGAACATGAAAAGAATCTTTGCAATTTTGGTATTGGCGGCATTTTATATTTCAATGGCAAGTCTTTCTTTTGAGAAATCAGAAAGCTATGATTTGCTAACGCTCGAACCAAACCTTCCTGCTCAACCATACAGTTATACACTTCACTATCCAGAACATGCGATTTATGGCGGATATGCTACCATCGATACCGTCGTCGCAAACGATATGATAACATCTCATGGCGCCACATTGGGTAGGGTTCTTTTCTATGACAAACAACTATCGGTTAAGAATACAATTTCTTGTGGCTCTTGTCATTTTCAGGAATTTGCGTTTGCAGATACGGCTCGATTTAGCATCGGTCTTGATGGTGTTTTGACACCACGCAACAGCCCGACCTTAGCGGATTTGACTTGGTCGAGTGGGTCTCCTTTTTTTGAAGGTTCAATATTGTTTTGGGATTGTCGATCCAAATCATTGGAGGAGGCAGTTTTGGACCCTCTCCAGCATCCTGATGAATTGGGGAAAGATTTAGAGTTTATGGTACAAAAGCTGAGCGGTATCAATTATTATCCTTCTTTATTTGAAAATGCCTTTGGTGACTCAGAAGTTACTTCTGATCGGGTTGCTGACGCATTGGCGCAATTTATTCGTTCGATAAGTTCGTTTGATAGCCACTATGATTTGGTTAAAATGGGCGAAGAATCATTCACTACAGCAGAAGAGTTGGGCGAAGAATTATTTGTCAATAATTGTACTAAAGGTTGTCATAATGTCCATAGTTTATCGACGCCTTTTCCGAGAAATAATGGATTGGATTTAGTCTCAACAGATTTAGGTTTGGGAGGATGGGATGGCCGTGCAGATAATATTGGAAAATTTAAATGTCAAACACTTCGAAATGTCGAATTGACCGCTCCGTACATGCACGATGGCCGATTCAATACTTTGGAAGAAGTTGTTGATTTTTATAGTGATGATGTACAATTGCATCCCAACTCAGATTTTAGACATTTAGAAAATGAGAACTTTACGGGTTTCAATTTTAACAGTGCGGAGAAAAAAGCATTGGTCTCGTTTTTAAAAACATTAACAACTCCAACATTACTCACTCATGATAAATGGTCTGATCCATTTGAAGAGGTATCAAGTAGTAGAAACCTACCAATAGAGGCAGGTTTCAATATTTATCCCAACCCAGTTGATGATAAACTAATGATAGAATTGGAAGACTATTCAAACCAAAACATCCAATTGAATTTATTTGATTTGAATGGGAAATTAGTTTGGAAAAATCGAATGGTAGAAAGCATGGCGGAGTACGAAATAGGTGATTTTTCTACGGGTGTTTATATTTTGAAAATTGAAATAAATGGTAATTTATATACCAAAAAGCTATTTTTAAAATAGAATTTAGAACATATAGTAATCCATTAACAAATGAATTGTCACAAATATGTAAAGTTTTAACTAACTTTATAGCGAGCTTATGATCGAAAACGAGGCTATTGAATTTTAAATAGAACACACAGCTATTTCAAAAAACATTAAAACCGCATCTCCAATGAAGCGAAATTTACTTATATGCCTGTTGTTGGCTTCTTTCTTTTTTTTGATGTCAAGCCTTTCTTTTGACAATGCTAATATTGCATTTTTATCACCTAAACCTAATTTGCCAGCTGTTCCTTATGATTATGATTTGGATGTCCCTGAACACATCCAATTTGGGGCGTGGAGCTTTATTGACACGTTGGATCTAAACAGTAAAATTACATCTGACGGGGCAACCTTAGGACGAGTGCTTTTTTATGACGAAAAATTATCTTTTAAAAATAATGTGTCTTGTGGCTCTTGCCATAAACAAGAATTTGCTTTTGCGGATGATGTTCAGTTTAGTAAAGGAATAGATGATCAACTAACCAAACGAAATAGTCCAAACCTCAACGATTTATCTTTAGGCGGTGGAGGCATGTTCTTTTTTGGTATAGGCACGACTCCTTTGTTTTGGGATTGTAGAGAAACCGATCTGGAGACAATGGTATTGCAACCAATTGAGCATGAAGCAGAATTGGGCAAAGACCTTGATTACATGGTCGAAAAATTGGGAACATTCGATTACTACGCACCGCTTTTTGAAAAAGCATTTGGTGACGACGAGATTTCAAAAGAAAGAGTTGCATCTGCATTGGCTCAATTTATTCGTTCAATGAGTTCTTTTGATAGCAAATTTGATTTGACGAGAATGGGTTTAGCTGAATTTTCTGATTCAGAACAAAGGGGAGAAGAAATATTCATAACGAGTTGTGGACAGTTTTGTCATGGAGAGCCACTTTTTTCTACGACTATGCCTATGAATAATGGTTTAGATTCTGTTTATACAGATGTCGGTATGGCGGAGTGGGATGGAAATTCTCATAGTATCGGTAAGTTCAAAAGTCCATCACTTCGCAACATAGAACTTACAGCTCCATACATGCATGATGGGCGGTTTGAAACACTCGAAGAAGTAATTGATTTTTATAGTGAAGAAGTAAATCCACACCCTAATGCAGAGTTTCATTGGGTAGGAGAAGACCACAATTTCAGAGGATTTGAATTTACGGATATCGAGAAAAACGATTTACACAATTTCCTAAAAACACTTACGACGCCAGAATTGCTTACAAATCCTAAATGGTCAGATCCTTTTGATGCAACATCAAGTAATCAAAATATAGCGTTGGCAAATTCAATAGAAGTATACCCTAATCCGGTAGAAGATAAGCTGTCTGTTAATTTGGGTAACCGTACCACGGAAAACACAAGGTTGACGTTGTTTGACTTGAAAGGAAAGCGCGTTTGGCAAGATCAAATGAGTGATGGAACTGCTGATTTTCAAATCAATACAACGCACACAGGAGTCTATATTTTACAACTAAATATAGATGGAGCAACATTCAGTAAGAAATTATTTTTTAGATAAAACTACACAAATCTGGTAGGTATGTTCTACCAATTTATAACAATTATAGTATTTACTAATTACATTAAAAACCATCGCGTTATGAAGCGAAACCTACTAATTTCTCTCATATTGGCTACATTTTTCATTGTAATGTCTAGCCTTTCTGATGCCAGTTTACCGGCATTTTTATCACCTGAACCCAATTTGCCTGAAATTCCATATGGATATGCTGTAGATTTTCCAGAACATGCTTTGAAAGGTTCTTGGACTTCTGTTGATCCGTCGAGTTTCAATCGGCAGATTACATCTGATGGAGCAACGCTCGGAAGAGTACTTTTTTATGATGAACAATTATCTGCTAAAAATAATGTCTCTTGTGGATCTTGTCATGCTCAAGAATTTGCTTTTGCTGATAATGCTCAGTTTAGCGAAGGAATAGATGAACAGTTAACTGAAAGAAACAGTCCTAATCTCAATGATTTGGCTTGGTCCAACGGAGGTCTTTCAGGTGGAGGCCCTGCATTGTTTTGGGATTGTAGAGAAACGGATCTTGAAAAAATGGTTTTGCAACCAATCGAGCACGAAGGAGAGTTGGGTAAAGATCTTGATTATATGGTTGAAAAATTGAGTAGAATAGATTACTACCCAGACCTTTTCAAAAATGCTTTTGGGAGTAGTGAAATTACATCTGAAAGAGTCGGTTCTGCGATTTCTCAATTTATCCGCTCCATGAGTTCTTTTGATTCCAAATATGATCAAGTGAAAATGGGGCAAGCCGCTTTTACTACATCTGAAAGAAGAGGAGAAGAAATATTTGAAACAAACTGTGGAACAGTCTGTCACGGTGAACCTGGTTTCTCTTCTTCAAGACCATTGAACAACGGATTAGATTCAGTCTTCACTGACGAAGGAATGGGTGGATGGAACGGTAACCCATCTAGTATTGGAAAATTCAAAAGTCCTTCACTTAGAAATATTGAAGTCACTGCACCTTACATGCATGACGGAAGATTTGAAACACTCGAAGAGGTTATTGACTTTTATAGTGAAGAAGTTAAAGACCATCCAAATAAAGATTTTTGGTGGGTCGGTCAAAGAGATTTAGGATTCAAAGGCTTTGATTTTACAGATCAAGAAAAAGATGACTTGTTGAATTTCATGAAAGCGTTGACTAGTACCAACTTCTTGACACATGATAAATGGTCAGATCCATTTAAGTCTGTAAACAGTAGTAATAACATAGAACTATCAAATGCAATCAATGTATTTCCTAATCCAGTTGAGAATCAATTATCAATTGAATTGGGTAGCCTTACGGCTGAAAGAACGAATTTGAGCCTATATGATTTAAGAGGAAAATTGGTCTGGAAGAATCAAATGTCTAATACCACTGCTAAGTTTAATATTGAAAACACCTCTACAGGAATCTATATTTTAGAACTTGATTTAGATGGTGAAAAAGCAAC
>CALHBQ010000320.1 GCA_937930815.1 uncultured Saprospiraceae bacterium
TTTTGATTTTTAGTAATTCGTAAAAGTCGAGCTATAATATTTAAGTTATCAACGGTATGCCATTGGTTGTAAAGTGAGGTTGTCACTGTTGGTAAAGCAATCCAATTGCCGTTGGCGTCTTGATATTCGATGTCAATCGTACCAGTTCCACTTCCATCGTACATGGAGATTTCATTGATGACATGACACTTTTGTAAATCGAGTAAAGTCAATGCAGGTGGAACGCCGTTTGAGGCATTATAATTTTCACCCCAATTGGTTGTTGGATTTCCTGTGTTGCTTCCGCAAAAAGGGTTGACGCTTGATTGCTCATCGACCAAACGAGTTGGGTCGATGCCTGAGACTTGCGTCAAATTAGTTATCCACGCTGGTTTCAAACAAATGAAACATTCGCAGCTATTTCCACAATCATCTGTACAATCTGCCGTATCAAAAGTTGAGGCATTTAATGTTGCTGAAGTGAATAATCCATCTGTATCAAAAGTCGTCACCACCAAATCGTAATTGGATTCAACAGCCAAATCATTGAACATAAATTCAATACTCGTTTGACCAGTGTAATCAATCGTAGTTATGTTTCCAGTAATCGGATGCGTTACTTCAAAATAATCTAAATCATTATCAAAAGAAGGTTCAAAAGAAGTGAAAACTGAATAACACCCAGAACGCTCTATTTGAAAATTTTGAACTGGACTCGGTGGTGTTGTACCTGCTCCCAATCCACTATCACGACCACAAAGAATAATCTCACCTACAACTGCCTGATCATTTCCATCAGAAGTAAATCGTAAGTATCGAATTGGTGTTTCGGAGGAAACCAAATTACTCATCGGAACCCATTGTGCGAAAGGAACGGTTAGGTATTCTTTCAAAGTCATCCACGGGCCATTGGGTGCAAAAGCAAATTCTATTTTAAAATCACCAAGATTGAAATCATCGTAAACATAAATGGCATCGATATAGTGTAGCGTCTGTAAATCGAGACTAACAGTTGTTGCATTTGGGTTGCCCACATCAATTCCAAAAGGAGAAGTCGGAGCAGTCATATCGCCACAAATTGGGTCGAGTGTTTGCTCATCAAACAATTCCATTGGATGATTGGCTGGGTTGGAAGAATTATAAATCCAAGCTGGGTCAATTGTAATTTTACAAGTTGAAGCATTGGTTGATGCATTGAGCCAACATGGGTTGGATGCACTTCCATTCGCAGTTTCCGCAATGACAACAATCGTATAATCTGAATCTAAATCTAAACCCGTAATGTTGAATTCTTCATCGGCTGAAGGAATATTATCACTGACATAAATTGCATTTGTAATATTGAAATCGGTCGTGTTCAAATTGACATTTCCTTCCAAATACCAAACTTGTACTTTATCAAGTGCCGGTGCATCCTCCCAAGTTACTCGGATGGAGGAGCAGGTTGTTTCAGTAGTTTGTAGATTACCAACACATGGCGCGACGGGCGAATTATAATTTTCACCAACCACGACAAAAACTGGTTTTTCACTCACTGGCACATTGACTGTTGTTCCACTCAAAGAACTTGAAACACCTCTCAAATTATTATCTGCAAATTCGACCAAAGTTCCAGCACTTGCACCTTCCAGCGAAAGTGGATAAGTATAAGTCGCTTTTCCACAAGAAGTTGGACTCCAAATCGCGAACACTTTTTTGGAAGCATCATTGGGATCTGCAAAACGGTAGATACGCGGGCAATCAACATTGCACACGGTGTCTTGACATGGAGATAACTCGCCGTCCATCACTTTTCCCGTAAGGACATTGGCTAAGGTATTTACGTAGTAGTAAGATTTTTTTGGTTGAAAATTTTGACTTTCACTTTCCAAAAGACCTGGACTTTGATACAAACCGCAGGTGTCACCCGTACAGCCATCGACCAAATCGTACATCAACGCACGGTCAAATCCACCCGCCAAAGTTTCCAAATATCCACGAACAAGCCATTGGCCTTGAACGTCTTGCTGGTCATATTGACCCAAACCATCTTTCGGGGCGCGTTGCTCCGAAACCAAATCTGTATCCCATCCAAACTCAGACATCCACAATTCTACATTTGGGAAATTTTGGTCTCGCCAGTTTTTGATAGGCAACAATTTCTCTTTCAAATTATCTTCCTCTGGGCTGATGCCTCTTTGACCGAATGTATTCAATCCTTGATTTACGTTTGAATAATGATGATAGCTAATCACATCAAAAGGATACAAACCGTAAGTTGAATTTGCATCTCGATTATTTTCACACCAAGCAATCACATCTTGAATGTAAGTGGTATCCAAATCTGAAACTCCGCTCATGACCATTTTGATAGATGGATCTGCATTTTTAGCACCAACTGTTGAAATCATCATTCCCGGATTGTCTGGGTCTGAGACCAAACCCATCGTTTGGCCGTGACCGTCAAAATCGGCACTCAACATCGCGGCATATTCTTGGGCGCTGATGTTTGCATTGGGGCGACTTTGTGCGCGCCACCATTTGTTTGGTTCGTTCCAATCTTCGATATATTCTATAAATCCTAAACCCGTTGCAACGGTTTCGTCTGGATGTAATTTAGTGGCAACAAGTTGATTTTGTCTTTGGGTAGAAAAGGTCGTATTCCCAAAACGAGCGACGTATTGATAAACCCAATCTGCATGTTCGATATAGGAATTTGGATCGAGCGGGTCTTCGCCTGCAAAAAGTGGGTATTGCTCCAATTGCTCATTGGCAGTAGGAAAAGAAGGCTTCAAATCTGGATTGATGATGTAAGGTGCGCTTTGCATTAAGACTGGCGCAAGGACTTTTCCATTACTCAAATCACCATAAAATTCATCGAAGTTTATTCCTAAAGATTGAGTTTGGTAACTCGGATTCCATTTGAATTGACTGTTTGGGTAACCGGGAGAGGCGGTTTCGAAAACGCCATTGAGACCAGGGTATCCTTCATCGAGTCGCCATTCGTGGTATTCGCGAATCACGCCGAAGGCTTCCATTTTATCCACTGGATTACCTCTTCTGACATTGATGCCGAAGAAGTCGTCAAAAACGGGTTGTTGTGCTAAAATGAAATTTGGCAGAAACGCCAAAAGGCAAATTGCTAAGAGTTTTGTTAAGTAGGGGTGAGTTGAGTTGTCCATGGAGCCTGAATAGTTGTAGCCTTGCTTTACGCATAGCGCATAGCAAAAGTGTAATTGCAAATTTATATTCAGTGAGTAGAGACAAAAGCGATTTAAAAGCATTCCTAAATTTCAATCAAAATTGATCTTCTGAGAATGCTTTATAATAAAAGACAAAATTACGGGAAAAATGACATTGAAATATGGGTATTTATTGGCTCTTTTCGTCGGGAAAGCATTGGTTTTTAAGTTGTTAAAGTATAAAATAGGTAGAGTTGAGTTGAAACTTGCCTTTCAATATATTCGTTTTGTGTGTTTTATAACTTTCAAAAAATGTTAATTATGACAAAGCTACTAAAGCTACTTTGTGTTTTTTCTCTTCTTGTTTTAGTCTTTTCTTGTGGGAAAGATGATGAACCTGTTGCGGCAAAAGGTGACCTTGAAGGTGATTGGACTGCAACAGCCTTTAACGCAACTATCGAGACTTCAAGTGCAGGTGTCGTGCTATCAAATGTTAAATTGATAGGCACTTCATTTGATTACGATCTTAACTTAGATGGATCGAATTTTACCACAAGTGGAGGCTATACAGCTACTCAAGAGCTGACTTCAGCTGGGGTTAATCAAACAACAGAGGTTGATTACACCAATATTAGTGGTGATGGTACCTACACAACTGACGGGGATATGATGACCGTTAATGGTTCATTTTTCGAGTTACAAGCTAATGGGATGTCTGCTACAACAGGTGGAGAAGCTCAAACCGCAACCTATGAAATTAATTCAGATGGTGAGTTAATTTTTAGTCAAGATGAAACGCTGACAGAAACTTCAAATGGCTTCACGGTAGATGCCAAAATTGTTTCTACTTCTACTTGGGTGAGAAAGTAATTTTTTCTTTTCTATAAAAATGAAAACCGAATGTCTGTGATGGGCATTCGGTTTTTTGTTTTATGATATTACGTGAAAGACTATTACTTTTGAGAAGAACTAAAAATAATATCTATGAAAAATTTAATTTTATTACTCTTACCCTTTTTTGTTTTTGGTTGTACAATCTCCTCTGTTGATACGGAGAACATTAATCTTCGAGTTGAAAATTTGAGTAATTCAAGGCTTGAAAATATTAGAGTGCTTTATCAAGTTGACACACTCAGGTTTGGAGATTTGGCAATAGGTAGCAAAAGTGATTATCAGATCTACAATGATGGCGTTACAGATAACCCAATTGTTGTTGCAGAGTATTTTGGAAATACTATTTCAACTCAATCTCTCTTATTGCCTATAGCTGGTGAGCCATTGGAGTTTGGCTCATATACTATTGAATTGCAGGTATTTGGATTTGAGATTTATGTGGAAATTGACGAGGATTGAATTGATACTGAATCACTAAAAAAAATAGGGTCAAGCAAAACGCTTGACCCTATTTTTTTTAAGTATGATATTCAATCTACTTTCTCACCAACTTCTCCGTATGCAATCGCTCCCCATTTTTATCTCTCAAAACAAAAAGATAAATACCAGAAGCCAAATGAGGTAACTGAATCGTCATCTCATTAAAAACAGGAGTCGTTGATTCATTGATAACCACCTGTCCACCGATATTGACGATTTGATAATTTAGTTCTTCTTCAGATGCATATCGCACTGTCAACATTTCCCCGAAAGGGTTAGGGAAAAGATTGGTTTTTAAATATAAATCGACGCCAGAACAATCTTCGTCAATGCCATTGTCGGCGACTTCTTCATTGCCTGGGTATTGCAAATCTGCGTAAACAGCACCGTCGTTACAATCTGTATTATCCGTTACAAAAGCAGTTGGAGGCGTGTCGTAACAAATGTTGATTGAGTTAAGTGCATCTCCATAACCATCACCATCAAGGTCGGTATAATAGTCGTAGTATGGAATATTATCATCCTCCAAGCCATTACAATCATTATCGATATCATCGCAAATTTCTGGACTATCTGGGTTGATCATTGGGTCTTGATCATTACAGTCCAATTTATTTTCAACAAAGCCATTTGGCGCAAAACTTTGGCAAGTATCCATTCGGATAAATTCACCTCCAAAACCATCGCCATCACTATCTCGGTAGTAAATATAATTGGTCAAACCGTCGTCGATGGCATTGTTACAATCGTTGTCTTGACCATCACATACCTCAGGGATGTTTGGGTGGAAATTATCATCGAAGTCATTGCAATCTAAATCGTTTGTGCAATAGCCCATTGGCGCTGCTGTCAAACAAGTATCAATGAATAAATTAGCATCCCCAAAACCATCACCATCACTATCTAACCAGTAGGTGAATATCGGCATATCGTCAATCATTCCATTACAATCATTGTCGAGACCATCGCAAACTTCTGCGATGTTAGGATTGAAATTCGGGTCATTGTCGATACAGTCAGAATCATTCGTTACGTAGCCCATCGGTGCCATCATGAGGCAAGTATCTATGCGGCCTGTTGCATCCCCAAAACCATCGTTATCAATATCTACGTAGTAAGTGAATAACTGTAATCCTTCGTCAGCACTTCCATCACAATTATTGTCTTTTCCATCACAAACCTCTGCTGCGCCTGGGAAACTGTTTGGATCATTATCATCACAGTCGAGGTAACTCAAATAACCGTCGCCATCTTTATCTTTATAAAAGTATCCTTTCGCTAATTCAAATGCGGAATTACCGATTCTTTCTCCGATAATTCTACCTGGAATATCATCGGCTGGAGGGTGGATGCCACCCCAAATTCTTGATAAACTACATTGGTCAGAAGCATCGCGGTAAGTTGCCCATTGTAATTGAATGTTCTCACTCGGCCCCTGTTCAAAAACTAAAAAATTATTTCTTGGTGCTTCAAAAACGCCCATTCCGCCAGGGAAATACTCTGTACCTGTTAGCATCGTCAAAATCTCCGCTGCTCCACGAGAGTAAGTTGAATGACCAGAAATATAACCAGCAAAGTTTGGCGTAACGAAAGATGGTCTTTGATAAGGCCACCAATTTTCAGCTAAAATCCAACCCACACCTGCTTCATCGGTTTGTGGATTGTTGATATAATCAGGCCCTTTCCAAGAGTATAATTTTACTTTTCCAATGTTTTGAGGCGCACCTGCTGCCAAAGGATCGCCTGCTTCTACCATTTCAATATAACCTGGAATCAAATCAAAGCCTTGAGGGTCATAGTTTGGTAACATCGGGTCGGATGATTGTCCCTTTTCTGCCATAAATCTTATCGCTGAAACTGGACGGATGTAGTCATAAAATCCTTTGATGCCCCATGCCGAAATCGCACAATCATGCATACCGCCACCGAGCATGAAATAAGACTTGATATCCCATTCCAAATCACTCATTAATTCACCTTCGCCACCAAATTTTTTAACTACTTCAGGATGATCTGATACATAATTTAAAATTGTGTACCAGTGACCAGGTGGTGTTTCTGATTCAGGGCCATCTGCCCAGAATTCCGCTAAAATTCGTCCGTAATCACCTCTTTTTATCACATTTGGTGCATAAGGTTGACTCGTCATTGGATTCATCGCACGGCCTGTGCTAATGTCGCCACCGTCATTTACATTATAGAAATTTCTAAGTTCAGTTATATTTTGAGGGAAACCATTGCTATCAAAATTTCCTTGATTGCCTGGAGAAATATCGATTGTCGTTGGGTCATTTGAATCCAAATGTGAACCCCAAATCGAAACCAATTGAAAGCCCCATCTCCATTCGTCCGTCATTCCGCCGCCATCTCCTTGTGTCATTGGTGGCATACCTGGATCATGATAAACTTTAAAAACTTCATTGTCTCTTTGTCGAATTGTCGCATCATCGGTAGTTAACGAAAACGGCGTGACATTTCCCCATTCTGGACTTAAAAAAGGAGGGGTATTAAATGGAATCACATTTCCCGCTTGATCTATAAAAACATCCAAGGTCAATGGCTGCCATCTGTTTGGATTTAGAATGTCCGGATTGCCACCTTCTTGTGTTACTAATGGTGGATTTATTGGTTGGTAAAACTGGTTGCCATAATCACGATCTTCATTAGAACCATCCAAACGACCATAATTGATGTAGCAAGATGCGATATAATTTCCCAAGGCTTCAGGTGCTCCTGATGCATAATTTGCTGTGATAAAAGAGCGATTATAACCCAATTGCGTCATCAAATTATCAAATCGTTGGTTTGATAAAATCCTTCCTGGTGATCTGGAGAAACGATGCCTCAATAATCTATAAGCTGCATAGCTAATTGCTCTTTCCCTTGCTTCCTCCACGGTCATTCCTGCTTGCAATGTAAATCCATCAAAAGGGCATGAGAAATTTGTAAAGGTTTGCCCCAAAAGGTAAGGTTCGGCATCATCATCAAAGACTGCCCATGCATCGTACATCGCAGCCGAAACATGAAATAGATTTCGGGCATGCACCGTAGGTCGCGCCAAGTCATTTCTTATGGCTTCGAGCATGACCTCATTCCATTCACGAGCGACACTTTCTTGGGCTATTGTTTGGTTTGAATATGAAAAGGTTAGAAAGAGTGAAAACAGTAAATATTTCCTCATGATTATCTATTCTTATGTTCTAGAGCAATCGGTTGATTAAAATTTGAATGCCAAATATACGAATGTAAAAATTGGGACACTTTAGCTTTTACTAAAAATTATCTTTCAAGTTGTATCTATTGCAATTTTTCTACCAGAAAGTAGGATAAATTAACATATGAAAGGAGAGCGACGAAGATGGGATACGGATTAAACAGACATAGAGGTGATTTAGATGGGACACGGATTGAACGGATAAAAAAGGATTTAGACGGATGTACCAGTTTGTATTATTTTGAATCCGTTTAAATCGTTCTAAAATCCGTTAAATCCGTGTCCTATCCAATAAATGAGGGTAATTCTATTAGGCTTATTTTTTAACTTTCAAAAACGCCTTAGCCAATTCCAATCCACGAACCTGATCAGAAACGTAATTTGCAAGGGTATCATAATCTTCTCTCGCATATTTGAGGAAACCAGATGCCTGCCCATAAACAGAAGGAAGTTTACAAATCGAATTCAAATAATATCCATCCAAAAAGGACTTGATTCCACCTGAAATGATGACTTGTTTACAATTCAATTCAAAATCGCAATCAGTTGCAATTTTATTGGTCAAATGAACCATTTCCTCGGCAGAATGGCCGATGTGGGTCATTGGTCCAAAGGTTTCTTGTTTTTGGTCTGAGCTGCGGAGTAATTCGAGTAGCGCGAAGTTAGTTCCACCACTTGCCGCGAAATCGACCGCTGCCAATGGTAAATCAAAAAGTCGTTTGAGACTTTCTTCGCCCATGCCTTGACCGACTTCTTTGACAATGATTTTTAAATCTGTTTTTTCTAAAAAATGCTCAATCGTATCGAGTGGTGCTCTTTTGAAAAAATCACCCTCTGGTTGCATTGCCTCTTGAAACGGGTTAACATGAATAATCAAGCCATCCGCTTTGAGTTTATCTACTAATCTTTCGGCAGCGTATTCCTTTTTTTGATCTATTAATTCTTCAAGTTGTGCGATACCGAGGTTGGCGAATAGGGGAGCATTGTTCCCAATGATTGGACGGACATTAAAATCTTTCAAATACTCATCATCGAAGAGTAACGAGCGGCAACTGCCCAATCCCATCCCCATTCCAAAATCTTTACATGCACGAGCGAGGTTATGATTGATGGTGTTTGCCATTTCTGTTCCACCAGTCATGCTCGACACCCAAAGTGGAATTTCCATTTTTTTACCTAAAAAATCAAAACTCCCCCAACTTCCTTTTTCTGGATGACCTGCCAATAAAGGCTCGTAAGAAAATCGGCTATCCAATTGATTTACAAGGACTTGTGACTTGAATGCTAAGTCAATGTGGTCTCGCTTTCGCGAAACGCCAGTTGGATCATCTTGTTCGGATGCAGATTTCTTTTTGATAGACTTTGGTTTGATTGACATATAATCGTTTGCAAAAGTAATAAGTATGTCTCCTAACAGTAAGCGTTTGACTTTGTTTTTAATTTTTAAAACTTAAATAAATCAAAAGGTTCTGTTAAAAACATAGCATAAAGCCACCATGTATCGAATTTTGAGAATCATTGACGTTGAATAAGCGTTTTTTATCAACCCTAAATTCAATTAAAATGAACAGAACACTCTTTGCTTTAGGCACAACAGCAATTTTAATGCTCGCAAGTGCTGGTTTATCTTCGTCTAAGGAAACAGCCAAAACAACTTCAGCCAATCCAAAAATTCAAATGGCGCTCTTGCTCGACACCTCCAATAGTATGGATGGTTTGATTGAGCAATCGAAGTCTCAACTTTGGAAAATGGTCAACGAACTGGCAGATTCCAAAAAAGATGGAAAATCTCCTGATTTAGAAATCGCTCTTTACGAATATGGAAATGATAATCTTTCTATAAAAGGAAATTATTTGAAACAGGTTTTGCCTTTGACGAATGATTTAGATGAAATTTCTGAACAACTATTTCAATTAAAAACAAATGGTGGCTCGGAGTATTGTGGTGCAGTGATGTTGGACGCTGTCTTGAAATTAGACTGGTCTCCTTCTGATGACGATTTGAAATTAATTGTCATTTCAGGTAATGAGCCGTTTGACCAAGGGCCAGTTACTCCTCAAGAAGCATGTATCGCCGCTTTGAAAAAGGGAATTTCTATTACAACCATTTTTTGTGGCAATTGGAAAGAAGGAATGCGAACAGGGTGGGCCGATGGCGCCAAATGTGCCGAGGGCGAATACCTTAATATTGATAGCGATGAAAAGATCGCTCACATTCCTACTCCTTACGATGAAGAGATCGTTGCATTGAACAGTGATTTAAATGGTACTTATATCTCTTATGGTAGAGAAGGAAGGGCAAAAATAGAAGCTCAAAAACGACAAGACACGAATGCCGCTGTTTATAGTTTGGCGAATGTAAGGCAAAGAGCATCTTTTAAATCCAAAAGCCAATACACTAACAGTAGTTGGGATTTAGTCGATAAATTTGAAATTGATGAGGAGGCACTTGATGATTTAGATGAAAAATATTTGCCAGAAGAATTAAAAGGCAAAGACAAATCTGAAATCAAGCAAATCGTAAAAGCGAAAAAAGAAGAGCGCAAAATAATAAAAGGCAAGATTCAAGAACTTGAGAAAAAGGCAAATGAATATGAGGCAAAAGAAAAAACCAAACTTGCTGGAACTCAAAAAAACACGCTTGATGAAGCTTTGCAAAAGTCAATTTCAAATTTAGCAAAGAAAAAAGGATATGATTTGAAATAATTTAAAAAAATCAGAACCTTTTCTGAAACGACCTCGTTAAGTGACAGGCAGCTATGATTTGCTGGCTGTCATTTTCTTTTTTGACGAAAAAAGAACTTCGAAAATTGAAAAGATTTCTAAAAATAAAAATTGAAAGTTTTCATTTTTATATAAAAAGTATATCTTTGCGAGCGTTTTCAAAAAGGGGTCTTTAAAATGGCTTTTTTTTTAGTTCTTTCAAATCGTTTTTGGCATTTCTTTTGCTTGATTATCAATGTATTAAATAAGTTGATTTTCTATATATAAAGAAAACCAAAATAGGTATGCCGATGTAGCTCAGTTGGTAGAGCAGCTGATTTGTAATCAGCTGGTCGGCGGTTCGAGTCCGTCCATCGGCTCTTAAAGATTCAGGGCGCAATTAATTTTTAATTGTGACCCTGATTTTTTTATTATTTGACATCAGACTTTTTTTATAGAAAGTCAAACGTACCAAACAGGGAGTGCGCCGGAGTTGGAGAGCCGGGCTGGACTGTAAATCCAGTGATTCGTCTGAATAGGTTCGATTCCTATCACTCCCACTAATTGGTAATGAAAAATGATAAAAGGCAGAAATGATTAATTTAATCATTTTGAAATTTATTCATTTAATCATTCTAATTTGTAAAGCGGAAGTAGCTCAGTTGGTAGAGCATCAGCCTTCCAAGCTGAGGGTCGCGGGTTCGAGTCTCGTCTTCCGCTCTTATTTTTGAAATAGTTGATTTCTTAAGAAGAGCTTAAAAATCCCGGGTTCTACGGGGTAGTGATTATTAGTAATATAATAATGATTACACTAAGTAGCCGTCGTAGCTCAGGGGTAGAGCACGTCCATGGTAAGGACGGGGTCGTGAGTTCAATTCTCACCGACGGCTCAAACGGAGAGACCAACCATTTTGAAAACTATATAATCATTTTTTTAACTTCAAATTTGTAAAACCTTTCACAATGGCAAAGGAAACATTTAAAAGAGATAAGCCGCACGTAAATATCGGTACTATTGGTCACGTTGATCACGGTAAAACTACTTTGACGGCTGCAATTACTCATGTTCTTTCAGAACAAGGTACTTCGGCGAAAATGGATTACGATGCAATTGATGGTGCTCCAGAAGAAAAAGAAAGAGGTATCACGATCAATACAGCACACGTAGAGTACGAAACAGCTAACCGTCACTATGCGCACGTTGATTGTCCAGGTCACGCGGATTATGTAAAGAACATGGTAACTGGTGCTGCACAGATGGATGGAGCTATTCTTGTAGTTGCGGCTACAGATGGTCCTATGCCACAAACTCGTGAGCACGTACTTTTGGCACGTCAGGTTGGTGTACCAAAAATCGTAGTTTTCATGAATAAAGTTGATTTGGTTGACGATCCAGAAATGTTAGAATTAGTTGACATGGAAATTCGTGAAATCTTAGATCAATATGAATTTGACGGTGAAAACACTGCTGTAGTTCAAGGTTCTGCCTTGAAAGCATTGGAAGGAACCGATGAAGGTAAAAAAGCTATCAATGAATTGATGGCAGCTGTAGATGCTCAGATTCCTGAGCCAGTTCGTGTAACGGACAAGCCATTCTTGATGCCTATTGAGGATGTATTCTCAATTACTGGTCGTGGAACAGTTGCTACTGGTCGTATCGAAAGAGGTGTAATCAATGTTGGTGAGCCTGTTGAGATTATCGGAATGCAAAAAGAAGGTGAAAAGCCTTTGATGTCAACATGTACTGGAGTAGAGATGTTCCGTAAATTGTTGGATAGAGGTGAAGCTGGTGATAACGCTGGTATCTTACTTCGTGGTATCGACAAAGAGCAGATTAAAAGAGGAATGGTTATTTGTAAGCCAGGTTCTGTAAATCCACACAAACACTTCAAATGTGAAGTATATGTATTGGGTAAAGATGAAGGTGGACGTCACACTCCTTTCTTCAACGGTTACCGTCCTCAATTCTACTTCCGTACAACGGATGTAACAGGAGATTGTGTTCTTCCTGCTGGAGTTGAAATGGTAATGCCTGGTGATAACGTTACTTTGGAAGTGAAATTGATCAACACCATTGCAATGGAAAAAGGTCTTCGTTTCGCGATTCGTGAAGGTGGACGTACAGTAGGTGCAGGTCAGGTTACTGAAATTATTGAATAGTCATTACCTGATTTTAGGTAATCAAATATACTTTATGCGAAAATTAAGTACCTTTTGTTAGGTACTTAATTTTTCGCATCTAAAGAAAAGAGTAAAAGTTGCTCTTTTTTACGAGTGTTTTTCGAAATACTCACACACGGGAATAGCTCAATTGGTAGAGCAGCGGTCTCCAAAACCGCAGGCTGCGGGTTCAAGTCCTGCTTCCCGTGCAACTAAAAAATTAGTTCTTTAGATATATCTGAGAACAGAAAACATTATAAAATACTTATTATCATGGAAGGTGTTAAATTATATGTTCTTGAAAGCTACAACGAGTTACTTAACAAAGTAACATGGCCAACATGGCCTGCGCTTATCAACACATCTGTTGTCGTAGTTGTAGGTTCCATTATTCTTACATTGATAATATTTTTCTTTGATTTGATTTCAAGAGGTATGACGAGTTTCTTTTATAACTTGATGTAAGAATTTTAAACGAATCGAAACCATATTTAACCGAGCAAAAACTAAGGAATGTCAGTAGATGAAACTCCGGAAAAAGATCCTCAATTAGAGACGCCAGATGAAAATTCTGAAGTTAAGACGGAAACAACTCCCGAAATCACTGAAGAGGTGGCTTCGGGTGACGTGGTTGAAGCAGTTGAGGCGGAAACTACTGACGAGCCAATCACTGAAGTTTTAGAAGAAGGTTCTGCTGAAGAATCAACTACAATTGAGGAGGAAGAGTCAACAAAAGAATCAGATAAAGAAGAAACTGTCGAGACAGAAGCTACTGAAGATGCACCTGCATCTCTTGAATCGCTCCAAGCGTTAGCAACATCTGATGAACCAACTGCAGTAGTAGAAGGAACATCAGAAGCAGAAGATAGTGCTGGGATTACAGTTGTTCCTCCACCTGTCAAAGTTCCAGAGCCAGTAAGTAAGACAAAATGGTACTCTTTACGAGTGATTAGTGGTAAAGAGCGTAAGATTAAAGAAAGAATTGACCTTGAAGTAGATAGATCAAAATGGAGAGCGGGGGTTGTTCAAATTTTAGTCCCAACCGAAAAAGTATATAAAATTAAGGGTGGTAAAAAAGTGATTCAGGAAAGAAATATTCTTCCTGGGTACATTTTAGTAGAAGGAGATCCAGAATTCTTTACATCAGAAATGGTGTCTGCAATTACAGGTATTCCCAACGTAATCCACTTTTTAGGTAGAAATAATCCGATTCCGATGCGTCAATCTGAAGCAAACAAGCTTCTTGGCAAAGTAGATGAATCTAACGAAATTGGAGAGTCAATGGTAGAGCCGTTCATCGTAGGTGAAACGGTTAAGATCATTGACGGAGCATTTGTTGATTTCGTCGGAGATATTCAGGAGGTGAATGAGGAGAAGAAGAAACTAAAGGTAATTGTAAAAATCTTTGGTCGAGGTACAGAGGTAGAGTTGAACTTTATTCAGGTAGAGAAGCAGCAATAAGAGCTGTTTATTAATTAGAATGTTACATTTTTTATAAATATTTAAGCTGATTTCGTTCCTGCGGAAAAAAGATTCAGGCAGGGCTTCCAACCGAATGACGCTAATTCGAAATGGTAA
>CALHBQ010000321.1 GCA_937930815.1 uncultured Saprospiraceae bacterium
TCTGGATCGAGCAAGGTTTCGTAGGAGTCAATCACTTTTTCGCCATCATGGATGACAATTCCAATTTCCGTAATTTTATGTTGATCGGCCCGTCCTCCCGTTGTCTCAATGTCTATGATTGCGTACTCTGTGGCCATTTTCTAACAACTTCTAAGGAATTGAATAAATATGTTTTAAACTTAAGCAAATTTAAAAACATATTGGTCAAATTCAATAAAAGAGCTGATTTGATTTTAGAAGATTAAATCAGAGTATAAACCACCCACTATTCGTGGGACGACGGGAAGTCGTGCCACGAAACTTGGACACAACTAATCTAAGAAATTTCGATCAGGCACAATTACAACTCCCGCCGTGGCAAGTCTTCCATAATCTTCATAATCCATGAAAATATAGCCATTGTCAGCCCATTCACTACCCCAATTTCCCATGAGTTCAAATCCTTCTAAGTCATGGTTGTAACCGACGACAATCATGGTTACTTCAAGTGTTGGTTTTTTGATGATTTTATGCCAATATTTTATGCCTTTCACAGCAAGAAATCGTTCATCAACGCCAATAGAAATTAAAATTGGATTGCCTCTCATCAATGCTTTTCGAGTTTCAAATATCTTTCGATTTTTGTCATTATCATCGGCAAAAATTTGAAGGAATTGGCGAATTTTATACTTATTCGTTGCGTAAACCGCAGTTGAAATTGTCGTAGCCTCATATGGCATGATAGCCGCTGAAACAGTGCCATTGGTTGCCAAAAATTTAAGTCCCGCTTCTAAGTTTTTATTTTGAGTACTTAAGGAGATATAATCAGGACTTAGGTTGTCTTTGAAATTATTATCAAAATTGACATAATACTCCAAAAGGGTTGCCAGTGAATAAGCGTAAAGTTCTCCTTTCTCCCCTATTTTTCGTGGAGGCATCATGTACGGTTTGATGGATTTTTCTTCTAAGAGATTTCGTGATTTAGTACCGACACCTGGCATTACGGGCATCAATAAGTCAACCATTTCTGCATCAAAAATGGCAATTTGAGACCAATCAGCTTGCGCACCTTTTGGGATTTTTGTTGAATCGCTTTGAGCAAAAAGCAATTGAAAAATCAACAGTTGAATTATTACTAAAAAGGCAACTTTGGAAAGTGAATTATTCATTTGAGAAGGTTTTGACCGCGATTTGAACGATGCGTAGATTGAAATTATTCTTTTAAGCATAGCTATTTGACATAAATCCCCCTTCAAACTCATTTTTTTAAAAATTAGATATTAAATAATTTTGTACCCTAAGTTTCTATTGCAACTTTTGCAGCCTCAAATGTAAATCTGGACAATTTCAAATGCCAAATTTACGCTCAAACAGAAATCACGTTTATTAATAATTCAAATAATAAAAATGGCAGTTTTAGTTACTGACAAGTCAAATATTATAGTTCAAGGATTTACTGGTAAAGAAGGTAGTTTCCATGCTGGACAAATGATTGAATACGGTACCAATGTAGTGGGTGGTGTTACTCCGGGCAAAGGCGGTCAAACGCATTTGGGAAAGCCGGTTTTCAACTCAGTACACGAAGCCGTAGTTAAGGTAAAAGCGGATACGAGTATTATTTTCGTTCCACCTAAATTTGCTCCTGATGCAATTTTAGAAGCTGCTGAAGCTGGTATCAAAGTGATTATTTGTATCACAGAAGGTATTCCTGTTCAAGATATGGTGAAAGTAAAAGCATATTTAGAGCAAATGCCTGATGTAAGATTGGTTGGACCTAACTGTCCAGGAGTCATGTCTCCAGGGATGGCGAAAGTTGGTATTATGCCTGGTTTCATTCATAACCCAGGAAGAATCGGTATCGTAAGTCGCTCAGGTACATTGACTTATGAAGCGGTTGACCAAGTTACTAAAGCTGGTATGGGACAATCTACTTGTATCGGTATTGGCGGTGATCCTATCATTGGAACAACTACTAAAGAAGCGGTTGAACTTTTGATGAATGACCCTGATACAGATGGTATCGTTATGATTGGTGAGATTGGTGGAAGCATGGAAGCAGACGCTGCTCATTGGATTAAAGAGCACGGCACAAAACCTGTTGTTGGGTTTATTGCTGGACAAACTGCTCCTAAAGGAAGAACAATGGGTCACGCAGGTGCTATCATCGGAGGTGAAGATGATACTGCTGAAGCAAAAATGAAAATCATGGCTGCATGCGGAATTCATGTTGTAAGTTCACCTGCAACAATTGGTGAAACAATGGCTAAAGCACTTGGCAAATAATACCTCGACTTCGCTCAGCATAAAAACTTATTCCCAAATACAGAGTTTATAATTCAGATCGGGAGGTAATCGTAAGGTTATCTCCCTTTTTTTGGGACAAAGACCAGCCCGATGGCAGACGGGGATGCACAGAGGAGACAAAGAGATTCACAGAGAATGATTCTGAACTCGCCAAAAGTGGCGGGAGGCCCCTTCCTTTCAGCCGGTAGGCTTTTGAAAGGAAGTAGATTTTTTTGGTTACTTTTTTTATCAATGAAAAAAAGTAACAATGCCATGAATAATGCACGTGCATCTAAAAAAAGTAACCTAAATAATGCTCAATCCATTAAAAAACATCACCTGCAAAGGAAAAACTATCAGCCTTGAAAAGCCGATTGTCATGGGCATTCTCAATGTCACGCCCGATTCGTTTTTTGATGGTGGAAAATATGAGCAAGAAAACACGATTTTAAAACAGGCAGAAAAAATGTTTGAGGAAGGCGCAACCATTTTGGATATTGGTGCGATGTCTTCTCGTCCTGGTGCAGTTGAAATTTCGGAGAAAGAGGAACTCCAAAGATTGCTTCCAGCTATCCATTCTATTTTAAAAGAATTTCCAGAGGCCATTCTTTCCGTTGATACCTATCGTAGTGAGGTTGCTAAAAAAGTCATCGAAGCAGGTGCGGCCATTATCAATGATATTTCAGGAGGTCAATTGGATGATAAAATGTTTGAAACTGTTGGAAAACTTCAAGTGCCTTACATTTTGATGCACATGAAGGGCAACCCTCAAAACATGCAGCAATCACCTGATTATGAGGATGTTACACTTGAAATATTCGATTGGTTTACTTTAAGAATTAATGAATTAAAAGCTGCTGGCATTAAAGAAATTATTCTCGACCCTGGTTTTGGTTTTGGGAAAACTGTTGCTCATAATTACGAACTTTTGCAGAAAATGCATGTTTTCGCGATTCATGATTTACCAGTGCTTGCAGGTATTTCGAGGAAGTCAATGATTTATAAAGTTTTAGAAAATACGGCTCAAGAAGCTTTGAATGGAACATCTGTTTTGCATTTAGTCGCCTTGAACGAAGGCGCAAAAATTTTGAGAGTGCATGATGTGAAAGAAGCAAAAGAAGTCATAAAGCTCTGGGAAGTATTAAAAGAAAATAAGAATTTCTAAGTTTAGAAACACATCTAATACGAAATTCGATTGCCAATCCGTTTGTATTTGTTTTTTAGAGATGTATTATTGCATTCTACTTAAATTTTCCTAACCGAATTCTACACTTGAACAATCTTTCAGAAAATACCATTAAAAAAGTTGCTGTTCAGTTTTTGAAAGCCTACTACAAGTATCGGCCAAGGACTGGTGATGCCAAAGGTACAATTGACCTTGTAACAGACGATGGAATTATTTCTGATGGACAGATTACTTTCCCTACAGAGGATGGAAAAAATTTCGTTGCGACCTTTGAAGCCACTTCGGCTGAATCACGGAAAGAAGTGCTTTTTCAAAAACAAAAAAAACTGCTTTTATTTGATAGTATTGTGATCGGAGGTCTTCTTTCTACCCTCTTTATGAGCTTGAGTTATAAGTATCATTTTTTGTCTTTACAAGAGATTGGGTGGTTTGGAATCATTGCCAAATTTTTGGCTTCATTTTTAGCTATCTCACTGATTTACAGATTGTTATTCGGCAGCCTTCGTAGGTATCGACACATATATGCAGTAGAGCAATTTAAACAATTCTTTGCCAATGAACAATGGATTGCTATTGGAGAAGATGTATTCGAAAATCCATTGGATCCTTATTTAAAAGAATTAAAAAATCAATGTGTCAACCTCGGTTTTGGATTGATTGAAGTAAAAAAAGATTTGACGCCTCACCTCATTATAACTCCCGCTCGAGAGGAAGTTTTCAAACCTAAAAAAAGAAAAGCACTACCCTTTTTAGAAAAAGTAAATCTGCCTTCGATTCCATCGTCCAGCAGGTATTCAAAACTTTGGGCAAGTTTCAATAAATCAGTTCCAAAAGACTTTGGCGCAGCAACTTCTATCTATAAATTCCAAAAAAATTATTGGCAACATTTATCAATTTTTGCTACTTGCTTATTGATAATTGGCTTTATATTTTTCAAAGAATGGCAACGAGAACCAATGGCTTACCTTGAAGAAACGGAGCATTTGGATCAACTCGCTGAACTAAAAATTTTCGAAGAACCTAAACCCGAACCAAAGGTCTTTGAGATGGATACAACTGCGGATATTTTAACCGAAAAATCAGTCGCAGCATACCTTGATCTCAATGATCCGCCACCGGCCAGAAAAACGAAGCAAAAATCTAAACAGCAAATTTATATCACTCAAAATGGACAACGCATCAGCTATGGTTGCGAGCGTTTTTCCAATATGAAAGATGAATATTACTTGCTACTCGAATCAGAATATGGTAATCTCGAAGATGCTATGTCTCGCCTCGAAAAATTACGTAAATCCGATATTGATGCTCATTGCATTTGGTCTGGTTGTTTCAAAGACATCATGCCGATGTACTTGGTTTACGTCGATTTAATTCATACCAATAGAAAAGAAGCTCAAACTTCTTCTACTTCTTTTGGCGAAAAGCTAAAACGCAAAAATCTTTATAAGGGTGGAATTATGGTTTTACCCGTTAGAATCGATGATTGAGTACCTTAAAACTCAATTATTATCGTTAATGAAAATCTTTATGCTCAATTATGCTTTTCAAAACCATAGTTAATGGTATTTTTGCGGCAAATTTGAGAAAATGGTTACAGTACAAGATTTATCCCTTCAATTTGGTAAGCGCGTTTTGTTTGATGAGGCAAACGTATTTTTTGCTCAAGGCAATTGCTATGGGGTCATCGGAGCAAACGGCGCTGGAAAATCGACTTTCCTTAAGATAATTTCTGGAGTCAAGGAGTCAAATAAAGGTTCGGTCACGATTGAGCCAGGAAAGCGTATGGCGGTTCTCAAACAAGATCACTTTGAATATGATGATGTACGGGTGATTGACACGGTGATGATGGGACACACCAAACTTTGGAGTATCATGAAGGAGAAGGATGCCATCTATGCAAAACCTGATTTCTCTGAAGAGGATGGATTGAAAGCTGCTGAATTGGAAGGAGAGTTTGGGGAAATGAATGGGTGGAATGCAGAACCCGAAGCGGCATCGCTTTTGAGTGGTATAGGAATCAAAGAATCACTCCACGAAAAACTATTAAAAGATTTAGACGGAACCCAAAAGGTACGTGTGCTTTTGGCGCAAGCGCTTTTTGGTGATCCAGATATTCTGGTATTAGATGAGCCTACCAATGATTTGGATATTGAGACCGTTAATTGGTTAGAGGACTTTTTATTAGATTTTAAAAATACTGTAATTGTTGTTTCTCACGATAGACACTTTTTAGATTCAGTTTGTACGCATATCGTGGATATTGATTTTGCTAAAATCAATGTATTTACTGGAAACTATACTTTCTGGTATGAGTCTTCTCAATTGGCATTAAAACAAAAGTTGTCTGCCAATAAAAAGACCGAGGACAAACGAAAAGAGATGCAAGCATTTATTGACCGATTTAGTGCAAATGCTTCTAAATCAAAGCAAGCAACTTCTCGTCGAAAAATGTTGGAGAAGCTAAACGTAGAAGATATTAAGCCATCTTCACGAAAATACCCAGGTATTATATTTGCTTCTGAGCGTCCTGCTGGAGACCAAATATTGCAAGTCAATCAATTAAATTATAGTTTGGATGGAAGACCTCTTTTGAAAAATGTAGATTTCACAATTAATAAAGGAGAAAAGATTACAGTGATTTCAAAAGACGGGTTAGCACCAACTGCTCTTTATCAAATACTAAATGGAGAATTAAAAGCGGACTCTGGAGATTTTGAATTTGGACAAACCATAACATCGTCCTATTTGCCACTTGATAATGAAAGCTTTTTCAGCGACTCACCTCAGAGTTTAATGGATTGGTTACGCCAATTTTCTGAAAATAAAGATGAACAATATATCCGTGGCTTTTTAGGCAAAATGTTGTTTTCAGGTGAGGAAGTTCATAAATTTTCAAATGTACTCTCAGGAGGTGAGAAAGTGCGTTGTATGGTCTCTCGAATGATGCTCAAGCAAGGCAACTTGTTGATGGCCAACGAACCAACCAATCACTTAGATTTGGAAAGTATCACTGCTTTCAATAATGCTTTGATCAATTTTGATGGGACAATCATTTTCACTTCACATGATCATCAGTTTACACAAACTGTTGCCAATCGCATTATCGAATTGACTCCAAATGGGATCATAGACCGTTTGAAAAAATTGGATGAATATCTCGCAGATGAGTCCATCAAAGCGATTCGTGCAGAAATGTATGGGTTGGAATTGGTTTAAGACAAGTTTTTTAAAATGTGGTGGCTTAGGGAAGCCGAAGCTGACAAAAGTGGAAATTAGATCTCTGTTCTTGTACCCTTCGACTTCGCTCAGGGTACGCTTTCCTGACCGTAGTTCGAGCGCAGCCGAGAATGGAGGAGTGGAAATCAGTGCTCCGCTTTTGTCCTTCTCGAATTCGCTCGCATTACGCCGTTTGTTGAGAAAAAATCCAAATCAACTGCCTTCCTTTAAATCGCTTATCGACTTTAATTGCAAAATCATTGAAGCCAATGGAATTAAAAAATGAGGAAATCTGTAAAGCGATTCGGGTGTCCATTTCGAAAGGCTCTCTACCCAAAACTCTGGGTAGAAATTGCCGACAATACGTGAGAAAGTAGTCAAGAATCCCCAAAATACGCAATAACCGAGCGCATAATAACTCCACTTCTTTGGTAAGAAAATCAACACTGCCACTACAAAATCAAGAAAGCCAACCGTTAAAAGAAAATTCTTTGCCCCCATCTCTGATAGTCCGAAAGTATTCATCGTCATTTGAACAAAAAGCACTGGTTGCGGGTAATATCCAATGACATAAAGCCCATGGCATGTAAAAGTCAATGCAATCGCTATTTTAAAAAGGAATAGCAGTTTTTTCAATTCCATTTTTTGATTTACTAAAATGAAAAGAAAAACTGGCGTCAAAAATTGTAAGGTATATTCAAAAAATTGGCCGACACTAAAGAAAGCGTTTTTCATATAAAGCAAGGCCAAAAGAAGCAAGGCAAAACTTCCAAGTGGTAAGAACCAAGTCAATATTTTAGGAACCTTTTTAATAAAAACAGACAAAAACGCGAGCAAAAGATAAAATAGACCAAATCCTTTAATCAGATTTTGAATACCATCATCCATCTCTGGATTTCTCACGTACTCTTCCCAACTCATTGATAGCCAGCTATTTACAATGCCACTCATCAAATTTTCATCCCACAACAAGGTACGAAAAGGAGCATCCCAAAAGAGATGTTGCCAACCTCTCCCTACAAAAAGGAAAACAGTTGCTATTTGTACAATGAATAGTACTTTTGAATAATATTTTTTCTCTTCTATCAAATTCTAAATTTTCATCTTAGGAACATGTAAAGAATAAATTGTAACAAAGTTGAATAATTATTTTTTATTGATCGAGGCAAAAAACGCAGACAATGCCTTAGTATTGGTGCGTATTTTTAACGAAGAGCAAGGGAAAAAGAGTATTCAAACTGTTAAAAGTTATTTTTTTCACGTTCCATAATTAAAACTATGCCTTTTATCATTGTTTATACAACGCATCCCGACGAGCAAAGTGCAAATAAAATAAGTTCCGAACTCATCCAGAAAAAATTGGTGGCTTGTGCTAATATTTTTCCAATGCAAAGTGCGTACTGGTGGCAAGGAAACATAGAAAACGGAAACGAATATGTTTCTATTCTAAAAACTATCCAAGAAAATTTTGATAAAGTAAAATTAGAAATAGAAAAAGTACATAAGTATGAAGTGCCCTGTATTATGAAAATAGAAGTTGAAGCAAATGAGTCCTATGAAAAATGGATTAGGGAAAGTGTGACGGCTCTATAGAGTTTAGATTATAGGAAGTTATATATAGAAAAAAAAATCATCTAAATAGTGATAGGTCACCTTCATAAACCTCCACTACACCATCAATAAATTCAACTCGCGCAAACCATGTGTAAGTGCCAGTTTGCATTAAATTTCCTCTAAAAAAACCGTCCCAACCGACCGTTTCAATATTATTTGAGATTTTTGAGAGCTTTTCACAAATGAACTCTTTATTTGGAAAATTCTTCAAGACTAAATATTTATTGCCATTTTCTACCTTCCTTTCTTGGTAAGTATTTCCAAAATCATCTGTTTTAATAATTCTTTTCAAATCGTGATTTGTTCTTTTTAATGGGTTACTGTCTATAAATGCTATTTTTCCATCTGGCTTTATTAATCTCTTCAAGCTTCCAACAAAATTATCTAAATCTTGAATTTTGATATGACTCCAAATAAATCCACCGAAGAATCCTTCATATTTATTCTCTGATTCAAAATCATACATATCAGCTACTTCGTAA
>CALHBQ010000322.1 GCA_937930815.1 uncultured Saprospiraceae bacterium
CTTAATTTGCTGTCTCAGCCCTAACCAAATAAAACCAAAATTATTACTAAATCTTTTAGTGTTAATTTTACTATAAGCAAAGATGCGATATAGAATCTTTAAAACCAAACGAATAAAAATAAATGACCATTTTTTAGATTAAAAAATGCAATATGCGTTACTTTTTTGAACCTACAACTTTTTATATATTCCTAAAAAAAGACTTTTTGCAACTTTTATTAATGCGAAAAAGACTTTTTGCCAAATTTTTAAAATAAAGGTGTTAAACAAAAATATGAACTATATGAACAATAGAATGATGATTTCAAAAACAGTAATTGGCGTTTTAGTAAGTGTGTTTTTTACTTTTAGCCTATTAGGACAGGACAAATCACAAGATGAGGATGCTCTTTTTATTAAAAGCATTTTTGACCACTCGCTTAATGAAGGGAAGGCCTATGATTGGCTTTATAGTATGAGTACAAGAATTGGAGGAAGATTGGCTGGTTCGCCCGAAGCAGCGGCAGCGGTTGAGTATACTCGTCAAGAATTACTGGATTTGAAATTAGATTCCGTTTGGTTGCAACCATGTGAAGTGCCACATTGGGTAAGAGGCGAAAAAGAACAAGTAAGAATCGTCAATTCCAAAAAAATGGGAACGATAGACTTGAATGCCTTGGCATTGGGGAACAGCGTCGGCACTGGCGAATATGGCGTAACAGCCGAAGTCATCGAAGTAAAATCCCTAAAAGAAGTAGAAGAATTGGGCAGCAAAGTAAAAGGCAAAATTGTCTTTTTCAATCGTCCGTTTGACAATTCACAAATCAATACTTTTAGAGGATATGGCGGAGCCGTTGATCAACGAACTGCGGGTCCGTTCGAAGCATCTAAAAATGGAGCGGTGGCTGCCATCGTTCGTTCTATCACGGGGAGTTTGGATGATGTACCGCATACGGGGGTGACGCTTACGCGAGATGGGGTTCCTAAAATTCCAGCTGTAGCGATCTCGACTAAAGCTGCGAATTTGTTGAGTCGGTTGATGGAGGAAGAGCCAGTTCGAGTTTTTATCAGAACAACTTGTGAGAATTTACCAAAAGAAAATTCCTACAACGTAATCGGAGAAATCAAAGGTTCTGAATTTCCAGATGAAATTATTGTGGTCGGCGGTCACTTAGATTCGTGGGATGTTGGTGGCGGAGCGCATGACGATGGCTCAGGCTGCGTGCATTCAATGGACGTTTTAAATATTTTGAAAAGTCTCAACTACAAACCAAAGCGAACGATTCGTTGTGTGCTTTTTATGAATGAAGAAAATGGATTAGCAGGTGGATTGGAATACGCCAAAATTTCAAATGCAAATAATGAAAAACACGTTTTTGGTCTCGAATCAGATGCAGGTGGTTTTACGCCAGAAGCTTTCTCTTGCGATGGCGACAAGGAAATTTTTAATACAAAATTTCAAAAATTATATAAGTGGTTGCCATTGCTCGAACCATATAATATTACTTTGAAAAAAGGCGGCTCAGGAGCAGATATCAATCCGTTGAAAAGTCAAAAAGGTTTGCTTTGTGGTTTGCGTCCTGATTCGCAGCGGTACTTCGATTATCATCACACTGCTGAGGATACGATTGATAAAGTGCATCCGCGTGAGTTGGCGTTGGGAAGTGCGGCGATGGCGAGTTTGATTTATTTGGTGGATAAGTATGGATTGTGATACTTTTTAGTTTAATTTTTATTCAACCTTACCGAAAATAATTTCCTAACTAAACAATAAATCATGTTTGATAAAATTTTGAATTTCTTTAAAGGTGAAAAGAAGGCAGAAGTACTTGAAGCTCCTGAAGGTGTTTGTCCAAATTGCTGGGGACGGCAAGAGTATAGCGGTAAATTTTACGAAGCGATGAAGAATGAAGGAGTTGATGCAAATAATGCTTCCGAGAAAAAAGGTTGGATTCAGGATTATACAGATAAGCATTTGGCAGGCATTAAATTAGATAGTGATGCTATTTGTGCTAAGTGCAAAGTTACTTACAAAGCGAGTTAGACAAGTACTTATATGAGAAGGGTTAACAGCGAAGAGTTTCATCTCGAACCAGAACGATATGAACTCCGCCCCGGCAGCGAGCCAGATGCTCCAAATTGCCCATACGGCAATCGATATGAGTGGGTCGGTTATGATTTGAAAACAGGTGAATTTGTTCGATTCACAAAATCTGTTTTTAAGAAATTGATCGCTGAAATAAAATAAACTTAATAAGTAAGACCATCGCTTTTGGAGCGGTGGCCTTTTTTTTGTGTGAAGTTGGATTTGGGAAGTGCGACGATGACAAGTTTGATTTATTTGGTGGATAGGTATGGTTTGTAGAATGTTTATATTTGTTCAAAAAACAATATGAACACTTATCCTAAAATTCTTGAAATTGAATTGGTTGATGAAATATTAATGGACTTTGAGGTCGAAAACGAACTAAATAAAAGCTTAATTAAGCTTTCTCATATCAATGTTTTTATAGGAGAAAACAACTCGGGTAAGAGTAGATTTTTAAGAACAATTTTTAACGAAAAAAAAGGATTTAAACACTTAAATGATGAAGCAAGTACCAATAATATAGACGATATCTCGATGTATTTAATCAAAAACTTTATTGAACTTTCAACAAAGTTTAATTTAAAAATTTTACCAGAAGACTTCACAACCAACACCCAACTTTTAACATTAAATAGTTTAGGATTTATCCAAAAAGCTGAACTCCTAAACTATTATTCAAATGAAATAAGATTTGATCATTCCCAATCTTTACCTACCGGCCAACACAGAACTAATAGTAGAACTTTAATTGAGAGAATTAAAAGGCTGAAAAGTGATATTCATTCAAAACTTAAATTGAATAAAATTGAAATACAGGAATCTTCTTTTGACAAGAAATATATTCCAATTCTTAGAGGGTTGAGGCCGATAAACACGAACAATTCATCGTTTATTTTTTCTAACTCTGATACTTATAAATATAGAACTATTAAGGATTACTTTAGTGATTTTCAAAGCCAAAGTGAAGAAGAAAAGATTAATATTGATACTGGTTTAAACATGTATATTGAAGTTAAGAATTGTTTATTAGGCGATTTGCCACAGAGGGAATTCGTTAGAAATTTTGAAAAATACATTGCAAGCAAATTCTTTAGAGGAGAAGAAATCACCTTAATACCAAAAACAGATAAAGACGTTTTAACTTTAAAAATTGGGAAAAACCAAGAACGTCCAATTTACGATTTAGGTGATGGGTTACAATCATTAATAATAATCTCATTTTCAATAATGAATTGTGAGGAGCCTACTCTATTTTTTATTGAAGAACCAGAGATGCACCTTCACCCTAAATGGCAGAAATTGTTAGTATCTACCTTATTGGATTTCCCTCAACACCAGTATTTCATCTCTACTCACTCAAATGCATTTATTAATGCTGAAAACACAAGTGTCTATAAAGTACATTTTGATGAAACGAAAAATAAAACTTGCATTAAAAATGTTGGCTTCACAGGTAAAAGAAGTATTCTTAGTGAATTAGGATACGAAGCTAGTGATCTAATGCAGACTAACTATGTTTTATGGGTAGAAGGATTCAGCGATAAGATTTATATTAATTATTGGATTCAATCATTGGCTCCTGATTTAAAAGAAGGCATTCATTATTCAATTATGTTCTATGGAGGAAGTAATATTCAGCACTTAGAATTAGAAGAGCATTTTAATAATCTATTGCCTCTAAATTCAAACTTTGGGATAGTTATAGATTCTGATAAAAATTCAGAAACGGCCAATATTGCGGCGTATAAAGTTAACATTCAAAGCAAATTTGATAGTTCTAATCGTTTTTGTTGGCTAACTAAAAAAAGGGAAATTGAAAATTATCTACCTCATGAAGTATTGACAGAGGCCGTTCAGGAAGGTCAAAGAAGTTCAGATGAAATTAAAATTGATAAAGGTGATTTTGTTTGTAAAACAAAGTTTTCTAAATTAGATAGTACACCCATTGCCAAACCAAAAATCAAACTTCCTCAAGAAATTTTTTCAGAATATCAAAGGGAAGGGACTGTGAAAAATATAAAAGCAGCTGATTTAAAAAAGGCTATAGACAAAGTCCTCAAAGAAAATGAAAAACCTTCTTTTTTAAGTTATAATAAAATTCAAGTTGCCAAAAGAGTCACAGGAAAAGCACCCAAAGTTGAGGGCGATGAATTATTAGAAAAATTGAAAGAATTAATAGGAGTAATTAACAAGGCAAACAGTTTATAAACCCCTACTTTTACACCAAAGTAAAAAGAATGAAACCCAACTTCGCAACCCACAATATAGACTTCAATATCTTCGAAAATGGTTCAGTAGAACCAAACGATCGATGGCTCACACCTGAGCAAATCGAAGTCGATCCCACGCCCACCAAAGAGCAATTGAAAGATGTAGAGCATTTAGATTTTGTAGCAGGACTTGCACCCAATTTGCGTGGCCCGTATGGTTCGATGTATGCTATTCGTCCGTGGACGATACGGCAGTATGCGGGGTTTTCAACGGCAGAAGAGAGTAATGCATTTTATCGTCGAAACTTAGAGCAAGGACAAAAAGGTTTGTCTGTGGCTTTTGATTTGGCAACGCACCGTGGTTATGATTCTAATCACGAACGGGTGACGGGTGACGTCGGAAAAGCGGGTGTGGCGATTGATTCAGTGGAGGATATGAAGATTTTGTTCGACCAAATTCCATTGGATAAAATGTCGGTTTCGATGACGATGAATGGAGCGGTGATTCCGATTATGGCATTTTATATTGTTGCGGCAGAGGAGCAGGGTTTTGCACCTGAGCAATTGGCTGGAACGATTCAGAATGATATTTTGAAAGAGTTCATGGTGCGCAATACTTACATCTATCCGCCCAAACCTTCGATGCGTATCATTGCTGATATTTTTGAATATACGGCTCAAAAAATGCCTCGTTTTAACTCGATTAGTGTGAGTGGTTACCATATGCACGAGGCAGGTGCGCCGGCTGATATTGAGTTGGCTTACACGCTGGCAGATGGTTTGGAATACATTAGAGCAGGTTTGAAAGTGGGTTTGAAAATTGATGATTTCGCGCCACGTATTTCTTTCTTTTGGGGCATTGGGATGAATCATTTTATGGAAATTGCTAAGATGCGAACAGGTCGAATGATTTGGGCAAAACTGGTCAAACAATTCAATCCAACCAATCCGAAATCAATGGCCTTGCGGACGCATTCGCAAACATCTGGTTGGAGTTTGACGGAGCAAGATCCTTTCAACAATGTCGCTCGTACTTGCATCGAAGCCATGGCAGCGACGCTCGGCGGAACGCAATCTTTGCATACCAATTCATTGGATGAAGCGATAGCGCTGCCGACTGATTTTTCTGCTAAAATTGCACGTGACACACAGATTTATTTGCAAAAAGAAACGGACATCACGAAAGCGGTTGACCCGTGGGCAGGTTCGTATTATGTAGAATATTTGACGGCTGAATTGACAAAACGTGCCTGGTCATTAATTGAAGAAGTAGAAGAATTGGGCGGCATGGCAAAAGCCATCGAAGAAGGCTTGCCCAAAATGCGAATCGAAGAAGCTGCTGCAAAAAAGCAAGCAAGAATCGACAGTGGTCAAGATCAAATTGTCGGCGTAAACATTTTTCAAACAGACGAAAAATCGACGATTGATATTTTAGAAGTGGATAATGATGCCGTGCGAGAAGGACAGATTGAAAGCATTAATAAAATAAAATCAACCCGCGATGAAGCGGCTACGCAAGCCTCTTTGGAAGCATTGTATCAATGCGCCGCAACGGGTGAAGGAAACCTCTTAGAGAAAGCCGTGGATGCAGCGCGCAAACGCGCAACCTTGGGTGAAATCTCTGATGCAATGGAGCGTTCCTTCGGCAGATACACGGCAACGACTCGCGCCATTTCAGGCGTTTACTCAAGCGAAATAAAAATGGATAAGTCATTTAAAAAAGCCCTTGATTTAGCAGATGAATTTGCAGAATTGGATGGCCGTCGTCCGAGAATCATGGTGGCAAAATTGGGTCAAGATGGTCATGACCGTGGTGCAAAAATCATCGCGACTGGTTTTGCAGATTTAGGTTTTGATGTAGACATTGGGCCGTTGTTCCAAACGCCGGCTGAGGCCGCTCGTCAGGCAGCTGAAAATGATGTGCATGTGTTGGGTATTTCTTCTTTGGCAGCAGGTCATAAAACTTTAGTACCTGCGACCATCAAAGCATTGAATGACCTCGGACGTGATGATATTTTGGTGGTGGTTGGTGGAGTGATTCCACAACAAGATTATGATTATTTGTGGGACGCAGGCGTTGCTGGTATTTTTGGTCCAGGGACAAAATTGTCGTTGGCGGCGATTGAGATTATTGAGCGGTTGAAGAAGGAAGTTTTATAATTGATTTGAAATTACAATGTTTCATTACCGCCAAAATTATAGTGTTGAGTTAGATTGACAAGGTGTAAGTATTAAAATTTATATTTTAATATGTACATTAGCAAACACCTTATTAGATGATTTAGAATTATAAGCCATCAAACAACACCTTTAAACTCTAACTATGACGAAAATTGCCATCCTCGGCGGAGGGGTCGGCGGTATGAGTGCCGCTCACGAACTCATCGAAAGGGGCTTCGAAGTAGAAGTCTACGAAAAACAACCTATCTATGTTGGCGGAAAAGCGCGCAGTATCTTAGTCAAAGATTCTGGTACTGACGGGCGCAAAGACCTTCCTGGCGAACATGGATTTCGCTTCTTTCCAGGTTTTTATAAACACATT
>CALHBQ010000323.1 GCA_937930815.1 uncultured Saprospiraceae bacterium
GCTCCAATGATATTGAATTTTAAGATTCTTGAAGGAACACCAGCCACCACTGCAAAAGGCGGGATATTCTTTTTTACAACTGCATTCATACCTACCATTGCATTTTCTCCAACCACTGACCTTTGATGAACAGTTGCACCCATTCCGACATTTGCAAAGTCTTGAAGGATGGCTCGTCCGCCGAGTCGAACGCCAGCGTTGACCATCACTTTTTTACCAATTTGGCAATCATGTGCGATGTAGGATTTATTCATGATGTAGGATTCATCCCCAATTTGAGTATTCTCCCACCAGTAAGGTGCATGGACGTTTACAAATTCACGGATTGTAACTTTATTACCGATTAAGACGCCTTTTCCTTCTGGTAATTTGTCTCCTTTTGCACCCATTTCCCCCGCAAATCCGAGCGAGACATAAGGGTAGAACTTACAATCGCTTCCGATAGTCACTTTGTGATCAGTGACAATTCCAGTTTCGAAAACATTATTATCACCTATTTTGACATCACCTTTGATGACACAAAAAGGGCCGATGATATTGTTTTGTCCCATCATCACGGTGTCGTGAACAATGGCAGTTTTATGAATTTTATTGGAAGGATGAAATTGAACCATTATTTTTCAAGTATTTCTTTTACGAGTCGATTTGTTAGATATTTTCTCGAATACTTTTCAATATTCGGTTCGCTTTTATTAGAAGAATGATTGCTTTCAAATTTTTGAAATAAATCTAAAAGTGCAACTTTCATTTCTTCTTTTTTAGAAAAATCAATAGCATGACCTACACCCGATTCTTTGACGGCTTCAGCCAATGAAGAACCTTCTGGACACAAAGCAAACAATGGCTTCTTCAACGCTAAATATTCGAATAATTTACCTGGCAATTGGCTGATGGCATTCCTCGATTGATTGACGATGAGTAGTAATAAATTGGCCGATTCATATCGGTTCAATAACTCATCATGCTTTATCCATTTTGTAAAATTAACCTTATTGGAAAGGGTAGTGTGGTTATTCAAAAAATCAACAATTGCGGGTTCTACATTGCCAATAATTTCGAGATGCAATTTTTCTTCGAATGATTTATTTTCGTTGCAAAGCTCAGTTAATGCCTTCCACAAATTCACTGGATTACGAATGGTATTCAAAAGTCCGGTGTGGTAGATTTTAAACTTTCCTTTGTTGTCAGAGGTGTCTTTGAAGTTTTTAAAATCATCAGAATCGAATCCGTTCGTGATGATTTTTAACTTTGACTTATCTAATGGTGGAAACTCTCCAGGCGTATTATTACTGGTCATTACCAACCAATCTGCTTTTTCCAAAACTTCCTTTTCTAAACCTTCATTTTTTCTTTTTCCGGTTTCGCTCAAAAAGGAATTATGAACATCAAAAGTTGACCATGGGTCTCTAAAATCTGCGACCCATTTCAAATCAGGAAAATGCTTTTTTACACCCAAACCAATCAAATGCATCGAGTGGGGTGGCCCAGTTGTAACAAATGCATCTACTGGGTTTTCGGATAGATATTTTTTTAAAAAACTAATGGATTTACTCCGCCAAGTGATACGTGGATCTGGAATAAAAATATTCCCACGAACCCAATAAGACAATTTCTTCGACCATGATAAATCTCCACCTTCATTGGTCATTCCAAAGTTTGATTCTTCCGGTTTGGTGCCCGTCAACATTCGATAAATACCGTAAGGTTCCCAAATCGGAATTTTAACGATTTCTGCTTTATCAGGAATGTCCTTCAAAAGCGATTCATCTTTAATATGAAAATCTGGATTGGATGGCGTAAAAATCACGGGTTGCCAACCAAATTCATGTAAGTATTTAGACATCTTCAACCATCGTTGGACGCCACTGCCAGCACTCGGTGGCCAGTAATATGTGATGATTAAGACTCTTTTCATTTTTTTTAGGAGTGAGGTGAGAGGAGAGAGGAGCGAGGGCGCTTTTTTCTCACACCTCTTACCTCGCTCCTCTCACCTAATCTTACTTCTTCTTTTTCTTCTTTGAAACTGTCTTTTTGACGGTTTGTTTCTCGACTGCTTTTTTCACTGTTTGAACTACCTCTACTTCAGGTAACTCTTCGTACCAATTTTTCAAACCTCGACCCGAAGTAAAAAGGAATCCAAGTAAAATCAAACCTGAACACAAGTAAGAAATCATTTCTCCAGTTGCGAAAGAAGCTGGTTTGAATTCAAACTTGATGGTATGATTCCCAGAAGGAACCTTCATTCCTCTCAATAAATAATTGGTTCGAATGTGGTCAACTGGTTGGTCATCAACATATGCCTGCCATCCTTTGTTTGGGCCATACCAAACGTCGGAGAAAACAGCAAACTGTTCACTGCTGGTATTTGATTGATAAACTAATTCATTGGGTTTGTAGCTCGTCAATTCTATCGAACCTGACTTGTTGGGACTCAAACCTGAGATATAATCTGAAAATTCTTTATGAACTACCGCTGTAGCTGATGGCTCAAAACCTGCACCCAATGCTTCTATTTCTTCATTGGCGTTTTGTACAGTTTTGAGGTTATTAACAAACCAAGAATTGCCCAATGCATTATTGTTTTGTTGAGCAACTCCTTCTCTCGAAATGATATATTTGGTATTCAACATATTCAAAACTGGCTGACTTCCTTTGCTAATATGATAGTCAATCATGTCTTGGAAGCGTTGCAATTTTGCTGCATGATACCCACCAATTGATTTATGATAAAAGGAAGGTTGGGCGCTTGAGGAAATACCAACAGTTAAATCAAAAACTCTATAATACAACGTTGGGTCTTTCAATATTTGCTCATCGGCAGGGCGCTTTTGAAAGTTGCTTTGGTAGGAAGATTTTGAAACGAAGCTATCATCATTCATATAACGTTTGCCCACTGTCCATAAATCGAAAACCGTAACCAATCCCAACCCAGCCAATACAATGACTTGACTCAATTTATTTTTTACAAAAAAGAAAAGTAAACCTGCTATAATCGCAACGATTGCAAAGGAGCGAAAAGAATCCGATTGTAACAATGAAGCCCTGTCCGCTTGAAGCGCCTCAGCAACTCCTGGGTTTTGAGCATAACGAGCATCGCCAGCTGCGGTGAAATCGAACAATGAACCACCCATCAAAGCCATTAATAAACAAAAACCACCAACGATTCCACCTGAAATAAGGATGGCACGTTGCGCTTGCTTTTCCTCTATTTCTCCATTGAGTAATTTTGAAACGCCTAAAAAACCTAAAATTGGTAGTAAAACTGCCGTAACAGAAAGTACGGAGGATGGCGCTCTGAAACTGCTATACAGAGGAAAAATATCAAAAATTAATCTGTTCAAAACTTCAAAATTCTTACCCATTGATAATAGGAAGGTTAATAGAACACCGAGGCCTAACCACCATTTTATTTTTCCTTTTACCAAAAAGAGTCCTAATACAAATAGGAAAAATATCGAAGCTCCGAAGTAAGCAGGACCACTTGTAAACGGGAGTCCTCCCCAATAGTAAGGTGCTTTTGCGTTTGCTTGTCCTCTCAAAAATTTGGAGAAATCCCCTCCTTTGACGATTGGTTCTGATGAACCACCACCTGCAAATCCAGGGATAACTCCAGCTACCAAATCCGACACTCCATTACTCCATTGCATCGCGTATCCAAATTCTAATCCGTCTGTTTCACTACTGGTTTTTGCTTCGCCAGTTGATGCTAAAATTGGTGCACCACGCATGGTATCTTTGGAATATTCGAGCGTTGAGGAGATTTTGGAATAAGATGCTCCAATAGCTAATAAACTTCCTAAAACCAATATTCCAGAAGCTTTCGCGAAATGAGGAAGGTTTCCACTTTTCAAATCTTCTACAAACTGCCAAATGACATAAATCACAGCGACCATCGCCAAGTAGTAGGTCATTTGTGGGTGATTGGCGTATAAGTCAACACCCATCGCAACGGCGAAAAGAACACCACCCGTAATATATTTTCCTCGATAGGTCGATATCATCCCAGCTAAAACAGGCGCGAGAAAAGCAACTGCTCTCACTTTACTGGTATGACCTGTAACGAAAAGAATGAGATTATTGGAGGTAAATCCAAAACCAATCGCTCCAATCATGGCGAGCCAAGGATTGACCCCGAGGACAATTAAAAGGATATACATTCCTATCATTAAAGCAATAAAATAACCGATAGGTCTTCCGAAAAAGAGGTTAGCTGCCTTTTCAACGTATTGCAAAAGGTTACTTCTGACAGGAGACGAGATTTGATAAGTTGGCATTCCGCCGAACATACTATTTGTCCAGTGGGATACTTCTCCAGTTGCTTCTTCGTGTGCGCGTACCTCTTCTGACATCTGTTTGTGGCTGATGATATCAGATTGGTAAACGACCTTGTTTTGTAACTGAGGTAAAAAATAAACACAAGAAAGTAGGGTAAAAACCACTAAGGCAACCAAATGCGGAATGATTCTTTTTATAGCTGTTTTCTTCATGATAAGCGTGAGTGAATTTTATCTTTTCAAAATTAGTTCGCAAAATAGGAAATACTTTTCTTTCCATATTAAACTGCGGGTTTTTTGATAAAATTCACTCACAATGAAGTCAATAAATCAATTCAGAATTACTCCTCAAACATCTCTTTACCTTGCGTTTTTTGGTAGTAACCAAAAAGAAATATGCTCGAAAACAGCCCTGAAGAAATTATTGAGGTAGAATCAATACCTTTTGTAATGGTGCCATAAAGGCATGCAAAAAGGCAGAGTAATCCGATTACCAAAAATAAATATTTCATAAGTTTTGATTTTAAAGATGACTACTAAAATGGATATAATAGGAAATAAAGAAATAGAGTAAGAAGGCAATTGATATCAAATTGGAATTCGATTTTTCTGATTTTGTCATTTTTTCGATTTTTTTAAGTTGAAAAATTGTTTGTCATAAAACTCAGTGTTCTAAGCAGTTGTTGGCTCATTTTCAATTACATAGCAACCAGCACGAGTTGGATGATCTTCGACCAAATCATTAGGTTTTAC
>CALHBQ010000324.1 GCA_937930815.1 uncultured Saprospiraceae bacterium
GCCGTGATAGCCAAAAATTGGAATCCACCAAATATTCAATAGAATGGTAATAATTGCTCCAGTCACTGAGATATAAGCTCCAAACATGGTTCTATCTGAGATTTTATACCAAACAGAAAAGTTGTAATACATTCCTGAAAAAAGGTTTGCAATCAATAAAATTGGGACAACTGAAATGCCAACCCAGTATGCTTCTTGTCTTAAAAAGATCTGTTTTAAAAAATCGAGATATAGCGTGATGAAAAGAAATCCAATTATGCCAATGATGAAAAAATATTTAGCAACATCAGCATACGATTGATAGGCTTCTTTTTTGTCTTTTTGTTTGAAAAAAAATGGCTCTGCTCCATACCGAAAGGCTTGAGTGAAGAGCGCCAAAATCATGGCTAATTTATAATTGGCGCCATAGACTCCGAGTTGTGATTGGTTTTCCTCAACGGTTCCCGGAAGCAATTTTACCATGAAATTTCTATCAAACATTTCGTTGATAACGAATGAGATTCCAACGATGACCATTGGCAGAGAATAGCTCATCATTTTTGACCATAAAGCTTTGTCTATCAGTAGTTTAAAGTTTGACCATTCAGGAATCAAAAGAATGAAAACGACTAAACTTGCAATGACGTTTGCTAAGAAAATGTAACCAATTCCGAAATTAGGATCATAGATTTTATTGATAAATCCATGCATCCCAGATAAGCTATCAGTTTCTAAAATTAAAGGACAATATTTTAGAAAAAAGAAAACTAAACCGAGCATCACAAAAATATTAGAGAGCTGAACGACTGCAAATCTAATCGGCCTCCCGTCTAACCTCAATTTTGCTTTCGGAATTTCATTTAAAACATCTAAAGATAGAATGCCAAGTGCGAAATAAACCAAATTAATTCGGTCAGGAATTTCTTGAAAATCCGCATAATAAGGAGCTAAAAAGAAGAATAGCGTTGTAAAAAAGAGGGTAGTGACTACAATAGAAGAAAGGCTAACATTAAAAACATCACCTCGATCCATAGATTTATCTGTACCAAACCGAAAATAAGCCAACTCCATTCGGTAAGTGTAAATCACCATTGCGAAAGCAATTCCAGAAAATAGTAAGGTAACAACGCCGTATTCAGAAGGAGAAAAAAGATTGGTATAATAAGGAACCAAAACAAAGCCCAAGATTCGCCCCAATATTGAACTCACTCCATAAATCGCAGTTTCACCAGCCAATTTTTTTAAGGACATTTTGTTTTCTCTTTTTTACAAAAAATTAGAAACGGAATTTTGCCAAAGATATTATTGAAAACTCAGAATCTAAAACTATAATTGAAGTCCATTGATCTGGAATTGTAAATCATGTTTTTAAAACACAAAAAAACATTAACTTCGCCCATCGAACAATAGAAACTCACTTAGATGATAGATATTCCTTTATTAAAAAAGATTTGTAAAATTCCAGGAGCACCAGGCTTCGAACACCGAATTCGCGATTTTATAAAAGAAGAAGTTACCCCTTTGGTTGATAAAGTTGAGGTTGACTCGATGGGAAATCTAATTGCCATCAAAAAAGGAAAATCTAATAAAAGGGTAATGGTTGCCGCGCACCTTGATGAGATTGGTTTTATCACAACGCATATAGACGATGATGGATTTCTGAAATTCCATACATTAGGAGGTTTTGACCCAAAAACCCTTACTGCTCAAAGAGTTATCGTTCACGGCAAAAAAGACTTGGTCGGAGTGATGGGCGTGAAACCGATTCACGTAATGCAGCCTGACGAACGAAACAAACCGGTCAAGATCGTTGATTTTTTCATCGATTTAGGCTTGGATAAAGAAGAGGTTGAAAAATACGTTTCTATTGGAGATCCAATAACCCGCGAGCGTGATTTGATAGAAATGGGAAGTTGCGTCAATTCTAAATCAATTGATAACCGAGTTTCGGTTTATATTCTATTGGAAACATTGAGAGCTTTGAAGGACGAAGAAGTTCCTTATGATATATATGGCGTTTTCACTGTGCAGGAGGAAATTGGTTTGCGTGGAGCTATCAACGCGGCAGGACATATTAATCCAGATTTTGGCTTAGGATTGGACACAACCATTGCTTATGATTTACCCGGCGCTCAATCATTCGAAAAAATAACCTCCCTTGGAAAAGGAGCTGCCATAAAAATCATGGATGCTTCTACTATTTGTGATACTCGAATGGTTGCCTTCTTAAAAGATGTAGCCACTCGACACGACATTCCGTGGCAACCAGAAATTCTAACTGCAGGAGGGACAGATACAGCTGGTTTGCAGCGATATGGGAAGGACGGTTCAATTGCTGGAGCGATTTCAATTCCAACTCGAAACCTTCATCAAGTTATTGAAATGGCAAATAAAGAAGACATTTTAGCATGTACAAAATTACTCACCAAATCATTGTCCGAAATGGATAAATGGAATTGGGTATTGTAGATTTTTTAAAACGTTAGATATTAGACCATTTTCGTTCTTTTTTTCTGTCTAATGTCTAGCATCTAATATCTCAAGTCTGTTCCTAAACATAATTTTCACATTTCAGTTAATTTCAAATTAAAATCGTTGTTAATATTTTAAACGATGAAATAATGTTCTAATTTAAGGGAAAGATACAAAACCATATTTCTTAACCCTTTAAATTTTTAGTTATGAAAAATCTTAGGAATTTTCGCACAGTAGGTGCAATCGCCATCATCATTATGGCCGCTTCCGCAATCTCAATGGCCAACACTTCAGATACTGAAACAGAGGTAAATCCAGAACTGTCAGCGCTTTTTGAGAATACCAGTTGGGAGTTTTTAGGGTCAAGAGTTATCAATACCAAAAAAGAATCTCAAACTATTAGACTAAGCCGTGGGTTTGGGTCGATGGCCAAAATTCAACTACGATTGAGATACAATCTCGTTGACATCGATTATGTGGTGCTTCATTTTAAAGGTGGTGGAACCCAGGAAGTTGAATTAAAGCCTAATGTTTTAGGTGAGAAAATATATCTGATAGATGTTGAAGGCGGTTCTCAACGAGTTAGGAAAATCACTATCTTTCCAAACAAAAACAATCGATTAAACGAAGATGGATTTGACAATAGAGAATTAGTTGAAATTTGGGGCGTTCCCGCATCTTATTTAAGAAGTGGATATAATGAAATTTATTACCCAACGGTTCGATATACGACCTTCGGTGATTTAGTTAAAAGTGATCTTCCTCGAAAGGAAGTCTCCTCAGTTTTTTGTCCACGTTAATCTATTTTTTAACAACTTCTAAATATAAAATGGGCTGTCTCGCTTGAGGCAGCCCATTTTTCGTTTCTTTGTGCTTTATAAATTTTTGAGAA
>CALHBQ010000325.1 GCA_937930815.1 uncultured Saprospiraceae bacterium
CCATTGTTAAAAGAGCAAACATTAAAAGAAATAGATTTTTGAAATTCATGTTTTATTTTTTTGATGAAACATTAATAATGAAAGAATAAGTTTAAGCTTTACTTGTCCTCCTTTGGAGGAGGTGTCCGCCGCGGCGGACGGAGGAGGAATTTTCTAAATCTGTATTTCAAATTTTGTTTTCGAGTTAAAAATCCAACCGCCGATTCACTTTAAAACTAACACCCCAATTCTTGCCTAAAAGCTCATTGTCGTAATTGTTTGAAAAGACCAAATACAAATAACTCAGTGGTCGATACTCCCATTGTAATCGGCTGTTGATGTTGAAATTATCACGTTGTGTGTTGTATTGAAAATAGGTTGTCCAATTGAGACGATTGTTGAAATAAACCTCCGTAGTCAATTTTGCAAGGTGAAAAGTTCGTTCTCCTTTTTCGTTCAAATCCAATTTGTTGAATTGATAAGAAGCTGATAAAACGGCTCTTGGAATCAACCGATAACTAAGGTCTACTTGCGGATTCATTCGCGTTCCGGAGTAAAATTGACCGTATTCAAATCTCAAAGTGTAGTATACTTTTTCGTTGGTTGGAGACCAATAACCGACTCGTCCGTAACTGTATTTGTAGTCGTTTGCAGCGACGAAATTTCCATTTTGTAGGATATCAAAATTGTATTGCAAATTTTCAATACGATGAATGTAAGTTGCATAAACATAACTTCGATCTCTAAATCGAATCGCAAAAGGACTATAGAAAAAGAAGTTATCACGCAATGAATTGTCTGCATTGAAAGTACTCTCATTGATGAAATAAAATCGCCGCGACCAATCGACCAATTTCGATTTTTTATGAATGTGCTTCAATTGTGTTTTTGCATAAAGTACTTTGAAATCTTCGCGAGTCGTCTCTTGTGTCTTTGCGTCGTAGTTGTAAAGTTGGGGTGTGAAACCAGTTTCAGTGATATGATTTCTGCCGATGTTTTGTCCGGCTACTTTTGCCTCAAATGTGCGAGTTTGATATTCAACATCAGCACTCATGAAATCATTGCTTCCTTTCTCTTCTTTTGAAATACTGCTGTCAAATGCTTTTGCATAATTCAAATTACTCGTCCATTTTTTGTTTTTGGATTTGTAATTTATAATGCCTCCAGCGACCCGATTGTAGTCATTTGCTCGCTGATTATTAACCAAAAAACCAGTTCCAATCAAAGCATTCGATAAATTTTGACGAGCAACAGCGACGGTGTAATTTTTTCCTTTTACGGTTTCTTCATCTTTAGTTTGTACGTTCAATAAACCGATTCGAGTTTTAGAACCGACGTTGCCTGACAGTTTTGCACCCACCAAAATATCCGTTTCGGAGCCAATACGACGACTGTAAAATGGGTCGCTTTTATCTGTTCCAAGGTTGTTGAATAGGTCGCTATTTTCTAAAAAGAATTTTCTCCTTTCGGGAAAATTGATGGCAAAGCGCGTCAAGTTAGTTACTTGTTGATCCACTTCGACTTGCGAAAAATCTGGATTCAAAGTCACGTCCAACCTTAATGAGGAATTGATGTTGTATTGCGCATCCAAACTTGGCGTGAAGCCATTGGTTTTCGTTTTTGTTAAAAGGTCTCTTGAGTGATTCAATGCAATAGAAGGAAGCACCGAGAACTTTTGAGAAACCTTATTTGGCAAGTTTTCAACTTCCATTTTTTTAGTGAATCGCAAGTCGTATTGCACATAGTTTCGAGGAGAATGTTCGAGTGTGCTAAACTGATTTATCTTAGTGTCATTTATGAAAAATTGAATGCCCCATAAATTATTTTGTGGATTGAAATTTAGGGCATTGAGCGGAATCGCTATTTCATAAATTTTATCATTTCCACGTTTCGAAACTTTCGCTTTCCAAACGGAATTCCAGCTTTCATCCAAATTGTTGATGTTTCCGATAAGGGCATCATATTGGACACCACTCGCATTCACACCAAAAAAATAACCCGTATCCCCTTTGTCGAATGGGTCAAATGCAATCCCAAAACAATCACTCAAAAATATCGCATCTTGATACACATCTCGTTTTAGGGAACTAATATTATTCCTTGCCTCGGTGTCTTGATATACTGAACTAATGAAAAGCATTTTTTGATTATGAAAAATCTTTACAGAAGTTTGATTTTCTGCCAATCCTTTATCATTCGGAAAGTGATTTTTGAAATCGGTAAGCGTTGGTATTTGCTCCCAAATCGGTTCGGTTACTTCTCCATCAATTTCAATCTCAGCATCGAAATATGGAATACTATTTTGTGCAAAACAGCTAAGAGATAGGAGTGTAATAACAGCGGTAATTAGGACTTTCATTTGAAATATTTTTGATGACACTGCAATGTATTTCAACTTGGAGTCTTATTTTTTGAAAGTATAGGAACACCCCATAACTGTATAAATACAGTTGATTTTTATGAAAAAAGCATCCTAAAAGGCATACTTAGACGGTTATGCCTCATTCTTATATTCGTTCTGATTTATTGGATTGTAAGTCTTATTTTTACCAAATGCGAAAGATTGTTCAACATACATTGTTTTGGATTGTGATTGCGATCATGTGGACATTTATGAAAACAGGCGGATGGGAAAGTCCCCAATACGCCGTGGTCAATCTCGTAAATGTTCCGATTTACATGGCGGTTTATTATCTGTTGCGCCATGTGCAGATTCCATATCTCTACAATCGAGATAGGTATGTGCTTTTTGGTTTGAGTTTAGTGGCTACCTCTCTGTTTTTTTGTGTCATTTGGAGAGTTCTTGTCGTGCTGTGGTTTGATGATTTTCAATGGTTGAAAGATAGACAATTCCTTTCTCTGTATAAATATTTGTTACGGTCTGTTCAGTTTTATTCTCCAGCGATGGGGCTGTTGGCTTGGGAAGCGTTCAGTGATCGAAAGAAAGCGGAACTCCGCGCCGAGCGATTAGAAAAAGAAAAATTGGCAACCGAACTCAAATTTTTGAAAGCTCAAATCAATCCGCACTTTTTGTTTAATACTTTGAATAATTTGTACTCATCGGTTGTGACTAATTCACCTCATGCTCCAGACATGATTATGAAGTTGTCAGGCATTTTGGATTATGTTTTATACAAAAGTCAAAATGAATCTGTGCCACTGAGCGAGGAGGTAGCCACCATCGAAAACTTCATTGGTTTAGAAGAAATCAGATACGGAGAGCGATTGCAAGTTGACTTCGAAAAAGAAGGAAACTTTGCTGCATCCATCTCTCCGTTAATTTTGTTGTCTATTGTAGAAAATGCTTTTAAACACGGAGCAAGTGGTGATATTGATTCTCCGAAAATTCGAATCAATATTTCAAGTAAAGATGATAAGATTCATTGCAATGTTTGGAATACAAAAAGCAAATACAAAGGCGAATTGAATGATGCCTATAAAGAAGGAATCGGTTTGTCAAATATCAAACGACAGTTGAATTTGATTTATCCAGAACGATATGATTTGAAAATTGAAGATGGGGAAAATGATTTTGAGGTTTCTTTGAAGATAGACGTAACGCGGATTGGTAACCAGCGATGATTCACGTAGCGCGGAGCTCCGCGATGATTTGAAACAAATCAAAACACGTTGATTTTGAAATGAAGCGATTACTTTTTACAAAAATGATTTCTCAAGCGGCATTCGCGGAGCACCGCTCCACGTTACGAAATGCACAAGCGACATTCGCGGATTACCAATTCGCGTTACATAACCCACAATTATGAAAAAAATCCGATGCCTAATAATTGATGACGAGCCGCCGGCACTCCAACTTTTGGAAAAATATGCTGGTATGATTGACCAATTGGAAGTGGTTGGTACTTGCCAAAGTGCGGTCAAAGCATTTGATTTGCTCAAGGATCGAGAAGTGGATTTGCTTTTTCTCGATATTCAAATGCCTGTTTTGAATGGAATTGATTTTATTAAAACACTCAAGAATCCACCTGCTATTATTATCACAACGGCTTATCGTGAATATGCGTTGGATGGTTATGATTTGGATATCATTGATTACTTACTCAAGCCCATTGCCTTTGACCGATTTTTGAAAGCAGTAGATAGATTTCGAGAAAGAAGTCTTTCAACAAATGCTGAACAAAAAGATACTAAATCGCAACCTGACCACATCTATTTCAATGTCAATCGCACGCACCACAAAGTCATTCTCAATGATATTTTATACATCGAAAGTTTGAAAGATTATGTTCGTATTCATACGAAAAATGACCGTCTCGTCGTGAAAGGGAATCTCGGTTCGATTATGAAAGAACTACCTGCTGATCGCTTTGTGCGGATTCATCGCTCGTTTGCGATTGCACCTCGTTATGTCAAATCTTATAATCAAAGTGAGGTCGAGATTATGGATACGAAATTGCCAATAGGAGTGAGCTATCGAGATGGATTGGCCGAGCGGTTGGGGTGACTTAAATCGATTTTTGAACTAAGAAAACTATAGCTATATAGCTATGAATACTGGGTATTCTTCCAAATTGATCAAAACTATGACGTAAATACTACAATCCAAAACCTCCTTTCCAAAACTAATCCGTAATTTTGCAGCGTTTTGAAAATAAAAAGTAATCAGTGGAAGAGAAAAACTACCATCCAGAACCATATTGGTCAGACGTTGCTCAAAGGATATTGGAGCGAGAAGATAAAAATGTCATCGCAGGCGATGATGAACCATACTACCGATATAAGCGGGAGAAGTTCTTGCAAATGCTACATGAAGTGGACTTCAAAGATAAATCAGTCATGGAATTGGGCTCTGGTCCAGGCGGTAACTTGATTAACGTTGCCAAACATAATCCTAAAAGATTGGTAGGTGCTGACATTTCAAATGATATGATTCGCTTGGCAACCAAGAATACAGAAGGTCGCGCCGAGTTGGTTAAAATTGATGGTACGACCTTACCTTTTAAAGATGATGAGTTCGATATCATTTTCACCGCAACGGTGCTTCAGCACAATACCGACGATGCGATGCTTCGAAAAATCATGGCAGAGTTGTGTCGAGTTTGTAAAGGCAATATCTACCTTTTTGAACGTATCGAAAAGAACGAAATAAAAGGAGATGACCTTTGCAAAGGTCGCCCTGTCAGTTATTACGAATCCATTTGTAAGGAATCTGGTTTTGAGTTGGAAGAAGTGAAATTCATCAATATCGAAACCAGTTACGCCGTGGCAGGGGTGACGCGTAATTGGCTCAATTCAAAAAGCAGAGCAGAGGGGGAACCTTTAAACAAACCATCTTTGTTAATACAAAGCGTCTTACTTCCCGTTACAAAAGTGTTAGACAATGTCTTCACTTCTAAACGTAACATGGGGAGATTGAAGTTTAGAAAAAAATAAAAAACCAATTTTCAACTTCAAAAATCAATCTCAAAAATCAACTTCAAAAAGTTTGGTTTCCGTTTGAGGTTGACTTTTGAATTTGCGAGTTGAAGTTGAAAATTGAAGTTATAAAGATATGTTTCCAAAGTACGATGTCATAGTGGTAGGAGCAGGTCACGCAGGTTGCGAAGCAGCAGTTGCAGCGGCAAACATGGGCTCTAAGGTTTTGTTAGCGACGATGAATATGAATACCATCGCGCAGATGTCTTGTAACCCAGCAATGGGTGGTGTAGCAAAGGGGCAGATTGTACGAGAAGTAGATGCCTTGAGCGGCTATTCTGGTATTGTGACGGATTATTCGATGGTTCAATTTAGAATGTTGAATCTGTCGAAAGGGCCGGCCATGTGGAGTCCACGAGCGCAGAGTGATAGAATGGTGTTTGCAGCCAAGTGGCGCCAGATGTTGGAAGCGCATGAGAACATTGACTTTTGGCAAGAAATGGTCAAAGGCATCATCGTAAAAGATGGCCGAGCGCAAGGGATTTACACGGGTATCGGTTTAGAAATAGAAAGTAAATCCGTCGTACTAACCAACGGTACTTTTTTGAACGGATTGATTCATATTGGTGAAAAGCAATTTGGTGGTGGTAGAGCAGGGGAGAAAGCTGCAACAGGCATCACCGAGCAATTGGTCGAGTTAGGATTCGAATCAGGTAGGATGAAAACGGGAACACCACCGCGTATTGATGGACGTTCGTTGGATTATTCCAAAATGACGGTTCAGGATGGCGATAAAAATCCGAGCAAATTCTCTTACACTGATACGCCTGAGATAAAAAAACAAATGCCATGTCATATCACTTACACGAGCAGCGAAGTACACGAAACATTGAAGGAAGGTTTCGACCGTTCTCCGATGTTCAATGGACGGATTCGTGGATTGGGGCCAAGGTATTGCCCGAGTATTGAAGACAAGATCGAACGTTTTTCAGATCGAGATCGTCATCAATTATTTATTGAGCCAGAGGGTTGGACAACTTGCGAAATCTATGTGAATGGATTTTCATCTTCCCTACCAGAAGAGGTTCAATACAAAGCTTTGCGCAAAGTTGCTGGTTTTGAAAATATGAAAATGTTTCGCCCAGGGTATGCGATTGAGTATGATTTCTTTCCACCAACACAATTAGATGTTTCGTTAGAAACAAAGAAGGTAAAAGGACTCTTTTTTGCTGGACAAATCAATGGAACGACGGGCTACGAAGAAGCGGCTTGTCAAGGTTTGATGGCTGGTTTGAATGCTCACCAATCAGTGGTGGAAGAAGAGCCTTTAGTTTTAAAAAGATCAGAAGCTTACATCGGAGTTTTGATTGATGATTTGGTAAATAAAGGTACTAAAGAACCTTACCGCATGTTTACTTCGCGCGCGGAGTATCGAGTTTTGTTGAGACAAGACAATGCAGATATTCGCCTCACTCCAATTGCTGAAAAATTGGGCATCAAAGGTTCGGAAGAGCGAATGGAAAAAGTGACTGAAAAGATAGATGCTGGAAAAGCGATTGAAAGATTTATCAGAAATCACAGCGTCACTCCTGATCAAGTGAATGGCTTTTTGTCATCAATTGACTCAGCGGCATTGAAACAACAAGTGAAATTGTACAGCGTACTCATGCGCCCGCATATTACTTTAGAAAAATTACGCCCAGTACTTCCTGAGTTGGATAATTTTTTGAAAACACATAATAAATACCACATCGGACTCGCAGAGGTTAATATGAAATATGAAGGCTACCTCAAACGT
>CALHBQ010000326.1 GCA_937930815.1 uncultured Saprospiraceae bacterium
TCATGCGGAACGCCTTCAACTTCCTTTTTTAAAAAGGGCATTAAATCTACGCCGTCTAAATTTTGGAGCGAATCGGTCTTGCCACCACCTGCTGCATAAAAAGTTGGCAAAATATCCATCGTACTAATCGGATGTTCGTAAAATGAATTCTTTTCAATCTTACCTGGCCAGCTCATGATGAAAGGCACTCTGATTCCGCCTTCCAAATGATTCGACTTCGTTCCCGAAAGGGGAAAATTACTTGAGGCATTTTTATCCGTTGGGCCTCCGTTGTCATTGGTGAAAATGACAATCGTATTTTTATCTAAACCAAGTTCATCTAATTTATCTAAAATTTTGCCACATGCCCTGTCCATTGCCAAGGTCATTGCGGCTACTATTTTTCGGTTTCCTTCAAGGTTGGGGAATTGTGCTAAATCTTCTTTGGTCGCATCCATCGGCGTATGCACTGCATTGAAGCCAACAAATGCAAAGAAGGGTTTGTTTTTATTTTTTTCAATAAAATCTACCGTTTCATTTCCTAAAGCATCTGTTAGGTAAACTTTGGATTCTTTAAAATTTCCAAATCCGCGTTCGAGTTTATTTAAAGGTTGTTGTGGTTCTTTTTTGTATTCGAAAAAACTTCTTGCACCTCCCCTAAATCCATAAAATTCATCAAATCCACGTCTGGTAGGATGAAAATGATCGGCACCTCCCAAATGCCATTTTCCAAAATAAGCAGTTCGATAACCCAATTTTTTCATTTGGTCACCGATGGTTTTTTCTTCAATTGGGAGTCCCATTTTATCTCCATCTGCGGCAGACACCGCACTCATAAAACCAGGGACATTGTTTTCTTCAAATCCAAATCGTTGTTGATACTTCCCCGTAATGATTCCTGCTCTGGATGGCCCACAGGTGGGATCCGAGACATAGGCTTGTGTAAAAGTGACCCCTCGTTTTGCGAGCTTATCCAGATTTGGGGTTTTCATTGTTGTACTTCCATGAAAACCAAAATCGGCATAGCCAGCATCATCGGCAAAAAGCACAATGACATTGGGTTGCTTTTGTGATGCGCAAGAGAGGCAACACATAATCAAAGTGGATAATAAAAGGAGTTTGAAAAATTTCATTACAAAAAAATTAATGTAACAATCTTATAAAATAGATCTAAAAATAAAGCATGACAGAAACGTAAATTTCTACCATGCTTCCATTATTAACGGTAATATCTTTATTAGTCAAAAGTGTTTGAGAATAGCATCAGATGCCTTTTTAAAGCACCTGACCTAAATCATCTATAAAAAATTTAAGTTTCTTTTTTCCTCTCATTTCGTTGAAAATGCTCGTCGTAACTAAGGCTATGACTGTGCTTTTCGCCTCATGAGAAAAAAAAATAATTCTTAAATTTCATCTATACATAATTTTGTTCAAGTGCTTAACATCTGATGCTTCTACTAAACTCTCACTAATTCATTATAAAACTAACTAAATAATGTATTCAATTAATACCCGAAGTTTTGCTCCATCGCCGGTGCTTTTTCAATCTCACCTAATGGAATTGGTAGGTAGTAGTGCTTTTCGAAAAATGGTCTTGTCACTACAGTGTACTCTTCCATTTCTAAAGTACAGTTAGCCCCTTTATTCCATTTCAAACCTCTGATATCAAAACCTAAGTGGTCTTCTTGCATCCATCTTCTTTCATCAAAGAAGTTATGTCCTTCAAAACAAAGCTCTACTCTTCTTTCGCGTTTGATTGCTTCATAAAGGTCATCACCACTTGCTGTAATTTCAGGTTGAAGTGCACGTCTTGCTACTTTGTTTACATATTTTCTTGCTTCTGCTTCGTTACCCAATTCGTATTGTGCTTCTGCATAATTCAAATAAATTTCAGCCAATCGGTACAAAATATAAGGTCGATTTGAAGAAATACCGCCATTCACATCAATACCTTCATCTTGGAATTTTCTAATATTATAACCCGTTTTAGAAGAGTGTTGCGTATTCCCAAGTCCTTCTGGAGAATCCAAACCATGAGGGCAACCCGCAGTTGGATCATCTGAAAGTGCATAGTCAATATTACGTCCTCTAAACATTGTACCGTTGTAAATCAAATCGGCATAATATCTCATCTCCCTTCCGTCATTTGGATTTGCTGGATCGAAAGTACCACCACTTGTGGTCGTTCCATCTGCCATGTTAAATTGCATTGCAAAATTATGCGTTGGAGAAGACAATGCCCAACCGTCGAAACCATTTGGTGATTGCGTTTTATCCCACAAAGAATTCGCATCTACACCAAAATCGTAGAATTCTGAATTATAAGCTCTTGCGAATAAAATATCTTCAAACGGAGAGATGAACATGTTTTGATATTCTTGTGCATCTGCGACTGCTTTCAACTCTCTGTCCCCTACCAAGTCAATCACTGCTTTGGCAGCATCTGCCGCATCTTGCCATTTTGAACCTTTATTATAATCGAATAATGGGCCGTTTGGCATGGTACTCGAGTCATGCAATTTACTTGCAGCGTACAAAAGTGTTCGAGATTTGATGGCCATCGCAGAAAGTTTAGTTGCTCTACCAAACTCACTATCAGGTCTTGTTTCAGGAAGTACGGCAGCTGCTTCGTCCAATTCTCTTACGATAAAATTCACACATTCCTCGTAGCTGTTTCTTGAAAGGTTGAAGTCATCTTCCAATCCCAAGGCACGTTCCATAATCGGCACACCTCCGTAGTATCGAATCAATTTCGCATAAATATTTGCACGCAAAAGCTTCATTTCAGCTTTAAGTTCGCCTACCTTTTTCGGATCTTTTTCCATTGCTTCACTGGCATCTACTCTATCCAAAAACTCATTCATCGCACGAAGATGATTGAAGAAGTTTTGCCAAAGCTGTTGGAACAACCCTGCATTTCCAGCAGTCAAACCTGCACGCATTCTATACAAGTCTCTATCTTGAAAATTGAATTTTGCCTCAAAAGAAGCTCCTTCAATATTGAAACGACGACTCCACCATTGGCGTTGGTTGAAACCCCATCTATCCAAACTATTGTAAGAAGTAAAAACCAATCGCTCCAACTGAACCGGATCACTATAAATAAAATCTTCAGTGAAAGCATCTTTTGCCTCAATATCCAAAATATCTTTATTACAGCTTACCGCTGAAAACATGATAAAGGCAAAAGTCAGATATATTAAATTTAACTTTTTCATTCTTTATATTTTTAAAAGGTTATTCAATATTTAGATAATTGATATTTGTGAGCAGCGAATGCTTTTTTAATATCATTTTCTAATATCAATTAACACTTAGCTTATTTAAAATTTAAATTAATACCAAAAGTGTAAGATTTCAAAGAAGGATAAGTACTACCTCTAAAGTTGTCGTACTGTGCTGCTTCTGGATCTAATCCAAGATCATACACTTCTGAGAAGAACGTTGCCAAGTTGACGCCTCTAAAGAACACTCTCAAATTCCCAAATTTGATTTGGTCTTTTTTGAAAGAATAACCGATTGCCAATTCTCTCAATCTCAAGAAAGATGCATCGTGCAACCAGAAATCTGCTCCCTGAAAATTGCCAGCAGCATTTTGATTTCCGCTAAACGGATCTCCTTGATTGAATGCTCTTGGGTATCTTGAATCTCTATTGTCTGGTGTCCATCTTTCGTTGAAGACATATTCTGGTAAAGCACCTGATTGGTCAAAGAATACAAGCATTTCTGCACCCGCCTGACCTTGGAATAATAAATTCAAATCAAATCCTTTGTAATCAAAACTCAATGGAATTCCATAAACGACTTCTGGAACATTGGAAGAGCGAATACGGATACGGTCACCCGCATCAATTACACCATCTTCGTTTGTATCCAAATAAATTGGCTCTCCTTCTACAGATCCTTGTTTGACGACATCCGTTGCATCTACTTGCGCCTGATCACGGAAGACTCCATTGGTTGGATAAACGATATAAGAATCAATAGAGAATCCTTCACGTTTTAGACCATCTGCAACATCTTCTGCTTCATCCAAGAAGACGACTTTGTTTCTTGCTTGTGTGAAATTTGCACCAATTTTATAATCGACTTTTCCGATTCTATCACTCCATTGCAGCTGTGCTTCAAAACCAAAATTATCAACCTCACCGAGGTTTTCTAAAGGTAAAGTCAAACCTGCTGCATTCGGAATAGAAGCATTACGCGCTATCAAAATATCTGTTCTTTTTTGATAGAAATAATTGAGGTCCCCTTTTAATTTATAATTTAATGCCGACCAACTTAAACCGATATTTTTCATATCAGCCGTTTCCCATGTGATATTTGGGTTTGGCACAGTTGAACTTTCAAATCCGTTATATCTAACACCTGGGTTTCCAAAAGTCGTATAATTTGGGAAAGCTGTCTGTGTTGCTCCACCATAATTATATTGTGACTGCCACTGGAATGGAGCAATACGATCATTACCCATGATTGCCCAAGATGCTCTTAGTTTCAAGCGGTCAAGGTATCCTCTTGTTGGCGCCATAAATCCTTCCTCTGCTATATTCCAACCAACAGCGACACCAGGGAAGTTACCGAATCTATTACCAGGTCCAAAAGCTGCTGAACCATCACGACGGAGTGTCAAATCAAGGAAGTACTTTTTGCCATAATCGTAGCTAAACGCACCAAAATAATTTAATCGAGCGAACTCCGAGGATCCACCTGAAGAAATTTGTCCTTCATCAGAACCTGCAAATAATTCAGGAACATTTGTACTCGGAAAGTCTTTCCTTTCTGCAAAGAAAGTTCTCGTATCGGAAGTAAACTGCTCCGATCCAACAAATGTGCGAATCGTATGATCGCCAAATGTTCTATCGTAGTGAACCGTACCGTTCAACATGATTTCTTGAAATTCCCAAGCAGTTTCTCTTAGGATGTTCTGGTTTCCTTGTTGTGAAAAACCTGCTTGTTGAGCATAATCTCCTGTACTTTCTTGGAATAAAAATACCTCCCATGGTGTGTACCAATTTTTGGTCGTTGTGTTCCAATCTCTGATACCAGTGTAACCTTTTACACTCAACCCTTCGGCCAATTTATCCAAGTTCCAATCAAATGAAAGTCGTGACCGTAGGTTTTTAGATTTTCTTTTGATAAAACCAGATTCACTACTTGACATGATTAATGGGTTTGCGCCGTTTTCACCACCCCATGCATTTGATCCATCATCATTAACACTTAGCTCAGTTGGTTCATTTGTATATACGTGTTTATAAATAAATCCTACTGGTACACCTGGCTCAGTTCTATTTCCAAACTGACCTGCCAAATCAATACCTACACTAAACTTTTCATGAAGTTTAATATCAAGATTTGAACGAAACTGATTTTGTCTAAAAGTCAAATCACCTGATTTGTATAAACCTGTTTCGTCAATTCTGTCTCCACTAATAAAGTATCTGACGGCATCTGAACCACCTCTTACTGACAAGGTATTTCTTGCTCGAGGTGAAGAATTTGCAAAAGTCTCTTCTGCCCAATCTGTATTAGGACCATTGGCTGCAAAGCCAGCAATTTGTTCTGCTGTATAAGGAAGCGGAAGTAAACTTCTGTCTGCTGCCTCATTTCTATAAGTAGCATATTGCTCCGAACTCATCAAATTCGGTGTGTTGGAGAATGAAGAAATACCGTAAGTACTTCTTAAATTGAAAGAAGGTTTTCCGTCTCTACCTCTTTTGGTAGTAGCTAAAATAACACCGTTTGCTGCTCTCGCTCCGTAGATTGCCGCAGCTCCATCTTTCAAAACCGAAATCGACTCAATATCTCCTGGAGATAAAAATGAAAGAGATGCTGATGGAATTCCATCAACCAAAATAAGTGGATTGTTGTTTCCTAAAGTTGACTTACCTCTGATCAATACATTCAAATCATTGGTAGAACCAGGGTAACCACCTCTATCAGAAATAATCAAACCTGGAATTTTTCCAGCTAATGATTTTGTAACATCTAAATTGGCGGTTTTCTGAATTGCTTCTCCTCCAAGTGTACTTACTGAGCCAGTCAATTCTCCTCTTTTCCTCGTGGTGTAACCAACGACAACCACCTCATCAAGAATGGCGGAATCTACTGAAAGTGATACGTTGATAACGTTTTCAGCACCAACGACAATTTCTTTAGATTCGTAACCAGTGTATGAGAAAACCAAAACGGCTCCTGCATCTGCAACAGAAATACTATAATTTCCATCTAAATCGGTCACGGCTCCATTTGAGGTACCTTTTTCTAAAATGGTAACACCGATTAATGGCTCCCCATTTTCTGATACATTACCTTTAATTTGTCTTTGTTCAACTGCTTGAGTGGTCTTTGCAGTTTCTTTTTCGAAAGCCTGAGCATTTGGAAGACCAAAGGCACAGCAGAAAACTGCAATCAAGACTATTCTGAAAAATTGTTGATAGGCATTTGTGTTGAATTTTTGGACATCCAACTGCCAACTAAGTGTTTGCAATCTTTTCATAAGTTAGTGAATTAGAGTGAATAATATCCCAAAGAGACTATAATTTATAGGTTTCGTATTCGTAAATTTTACCTTGTTCTTACATTTATTTACCCCGTCAATTGCTATTTGATCATAAAATATGCAATAAAACAGCACCTAATGAGAAGTATTGCAAATAAAATTTGTGTGAACCTATTTTTCACAATAAAAAAAGGAACTTCCTAAAAAGGTAAATTGAACCCGACAAAATATTGGCAAGAGAAGCTTAGGAATGATGAGATGGTTTGATGATTAAATAGTTAAATGGTTGAGTTTACTGGCAAATTAACTTGCTTTTCGGCTCTATGTTGAATTGAATGGGTAGTGAAAGAAATTTGCTCGTGTGGTTCTCTGAACTATCACGTATTTTTTCAAATCTCTATATTTGAGAAATTTTCATTCAATCCTTTTCTATACATCTGAATTCCGCAAATCTGGAGATTTGCATTAATTCGTGACTGTTCAGAGAACAGCACGAGCAATAAATGGTTTGATGGTAATTTGATTTTATTAACGGGCAAAATAACCATTTAACCATACAGCCATTCAACTATAAAACTCCAACCTTATGCTTAAATTCTTTGGCGATAATCTTTAGGTGTAGTGCCCATGATTTTTTTGAACTGTCTGTAAAAATTCGTGATTGAATTATAGCCTGCTTTGTAGCAAACTTCAGACATCGTATAATCCTCCTGAAGTAACAATCGAGATGCATTACGAATACGCACTTCGTTCAGAAATTCAGTAAAAGACTTATTGGTCATTTTTTTGAAAAAACGACAAAATGAATTTGTAGTCATACAGGCAATTCCTGCCACATCATCGAGACTGATGGGGCCAGAGTAATTGTCTGAAATATATTTGATAACCGCATCGATCCGCAAAGAAGGCTCTGTTGCATATTGACGCATATCGGTAGAGGACAATAAAACCTTATCTTCTGTTCCCGAAAGTTTAGACAGTAAACTCAACGTGTTTATCAACTTATCGGCTGGGTTCAAATCAACCAATTCAATTAGTTCGTTGTGCAAACTTTTGCTGACTTCCTTTCCAAAACAAAGGCCGAAGGTAGATTCCTTCAAAAGATTTTTTATGGTAGAAAAAGCAGGATTTTCAAAAGTGCCTTCTCCCAGAAAATCTAAGGTGAATTTTAATACAACCGTTTTTACATTTTTCTCACTGTCTTCCTTATAATAAGAAGGGTCATTTCGCCATAGGTGAGGCAAAAAAGCGCCAACTAAAACTAAATCACCAGGAAAAAATTGAGCGACACTATCCCCAACAAAACGGATTCCATAACTTTTGGAAGTGTAGATTAATTCGTACTGTTTATGATAGTGCCATGAAGCATCAAGGCAAGGTTCTTCCCTACAACTGATATTAAATTTGTCATTGACAAATGCCTCAGTATTTTTTAAGACTAGCTTCATATATGCAATATATGAAAATAATCATACCGAAAACTGACTTCGACCAAACTATATCAGGAATTTGTCATCTTTACAGACAAATTTCGCTGAATTCTGTAACAATGGTTACTTATGGCATCAAGTAAAATTCTAATCTATCGCACGACTCTACCCGAAGCAGAACCGCCCATCAATCGCTCAACCTCTGCTCTGGTTGAATAGTTGAAATCACCTTTGATAGAATGCTTTAGGCAAGAAGCCGCTACCGCATAACGCACTGCATCTTGTGGTTCACTCAATTCAGGAGTGGTCAATGCGAAAATCAATCCTCCTGCAAATGAATCACCACCGCCCACTCTATCCACAATATTGGTTATTTTATAAGATTCATAATTGCCATTCGCGTCAAGCGGTGCATAAAAAGGTTGATCCAAAGCTGCATCAAAAAGAATCGCACCCCAGTTATTATGAGTTGCCGAAATACTTTCGCGCAACGTGATAGCCACCTTACTTACATTCGGAAACATCTTAACCACTTGACGTGCCACATCCGTATAACGTGCCGTATCCAAGGTGCCAGAATGTACATCCGTTTCTCCTGCTCTGATTCCCAAAACATCGTGGCAATCTTCCTCATTTCCAATCACAACATCGATAAATGGAAGTATTTTTTTCATCGTTTCTTGCGCCAGTTCTTTTCCCTTTTTGATAGCATGCCAGTTCCAAAGTTTACCTCGAAAATTCAAATCAATCGAAACCGTTACGCCAGCCGCTTTTGCTTTTTGGGCAGCGACCAATGTCGCTTTTGCTGCGTTTTCGGTCAATGCTGGTGTAATGCCACTTAGATGTAGCCATTGCGCATTATCAAAAATATTTTCCCAGTCATAAGCCTCTGGCGGAGTGATAGAAACTGCCGAATCTGCTCGGTCATATATCACATTACTCGGACGCTGATTGGCACCTGTTTCTAAAAAATAGACGCCTAATCGCCCTGTATCCGTACGCAAAACAAAACTCGTATCAACGCCGACTGAACGTACAGCATCCATCGTAGCTTCTGCCAATGAATGTTTTGGGAGCGCCGTCACGTAACGTGCTTTGCCTCCAAAATTACAAATCGAAGCCGCAACACTTGCCTCCGAACCCGCGTAGGTTACATCAAAAACGCGCGTTTGTCTCAAACGCATATTGTCTGGTGCGGCAATTCTTGCCATGATTTCTCCGAAAGTTACTACCGATTTCATGTGTTATCTCTGATTTCTGTTATTAATGATCTGATTTCTTTGGCATTTTG
>CALHBQ010000327.1 GCA_937930815.1 uncultured Saprospiraceae bacterium
GAACGGAAGTGCGAACGGTTTTGATTTGGATAGCCCACACTTTGCACGACGCTCAATTCACCATTGTCGTACACTCTTTTGAGGCTTTCCATATTTGGGTTGAAAGCTAACTTGTCGGTTACTTCCAAGAGTGAATTTTCAGGTAAAACGATATCAGGGCGAACCATCGTCAAGGCGCGATATTGGTCACGTGGAATGACGCAGTTCAAACCGTCATTTCCTCCATTGAGTTGGATTAATACCAACACTCGATCGGAATCTGGATTGATGAAATTTGAAAAAGCATTTTCGGCAACAGCCGTCACAGGCACCCCTCCCAATAATAATGGAACTGATGCAATTGAACTTCTTTTTATAAATGATCTTCTTTTCATGAGAAGCGTTTTTTTTTAGATTAAATTGAGTTGTTGGCTGAGCGAAGTCGAAGTCAACGAAAGCGGAGATCTTGTTCTCTGCGCTTGTACCCTTCGGCGACGCTCAGGGTACGGATTCGGGGCTCCTCTAAATCAAATAAAACTCAGGCATCTTAAGCATGGCTTCTACCATATTTTCGAGTTTGCCAAGGACTGCCTCGCGTTTACCATTATTAGTTGGGTCAGCCAGATAGTCGTTGTACTCCAGTGACCAAACGTAATATTGATTTCCTTGAATCAAGAAATCTGTCAAATATTCTAATTGATTTTGAGCAATCGGGTAGGGGAAAAATACCTTTGCTAAATCTCCTATTAAAGCATAAGGATCGCTTGGATTTTCCAACTCTGAGATAGTAGTTAAAAGGTCAAATTCATAACGTGTGCCTCTAAAATTGAAACCATTGATTAATCGTTCAACCAATGCTTCTCTGATAGGTAGCGAAACTGAATTTATCCAAACGTCATAATATTGAGGTGCTTGATAAAATGCCTTCCAGCCTGCTACAGAAGGATGGTCGAAAATGACCATTTCTTGAGCAGCCGCTAGTCTTGCTAAACTGAGCCAACCATTGTATTGATCTTCAATAGTATCTGTTGGTAGTTTGAAATCAAGTGTACGAATCATTTTGAGCATATGGTCTATCGGGTGACTAACCATACAACCGCGAATGCTTTCTTCATAAAAGTATTCGCTACTCAAAAGTGCTTCGAGTGCCGGTTGAATTTCGTAATTGTTATCGCGAATCATAGCAGCCATTGGTTCAATGATTTCTGCTTCTACAAACAAATCAATATTTGAACCTACAAACCAAATATGCAAACGACGACTAATAAAACGCGCCACTTCATCTTGCTCAAAAATGATGTCAATTACTTCTTTATATTCTTGGTCTCCTGAATTTTTAATAACTCTATCTCCGAATCGATGAGAGAGTTGTTTGTCATTAAGATCATGACGATTTTGGTCATATTTTGAACCTACTCCATTAGTGGTATCGTTATCAATAATCCAACCTGTTAAGGCACGGGCAATTTCGACTACATCACCTTCAGTGAAAGTCGTGTAATCCCCTGGTCCAGCAATATCACCTTTTCCTATTGTAAACAATTCCAATAATTCACGAGCGTAATTTTCGTTGGGTGCCTGTCGTCTATTTTGTCTGCCGTTGAGATAAACAAGCATGGCCGGGTCAATGGTCATTGCTTCTGTTATTGTTTTGAAATTACCAGTTGCATTCTCACGGAAAGTATTCATGTACCAATACTCATATTGGTTACGAGCAACTTGTCCAACAACAAAATGGTTATGCCAAAAAAGCACCATTTTTTCTCTGATAGAAACGCCTCCATTCAACATCAAACCATATAGCCAAGCTCCGTTGGAGCGATTACGTGCACCGTTCAAACCTTGGATATTACGAGGAGGAGGGGTGTGAACCCATGTTTTATATTTATCAACATCCGGGTCGTTTTCAAAGTCGAAATAGACTGGTTCAGTTGTCTCTTCTCTTTTGGTAAACAATTTTGCAATCGTATTTGCCAAGCCATCATCAGCTGCCTGTTTTATTTCAGCGTAAGTCGGTCCATACATGGTTCGACCCAAAAGATGTTTTGCTGTTGCCATATCCCAAGCGCCAGTGTAAGGCGCTAAGCTTGAAAGCAAAGGAGGTGCAGAGGCAGTTGTCTTTTTCGCGGTTTGTTTTTTGCCAAACATTACTGCGAGTGAGGAACGTCTATCCATAAAAGGTTGAATTTTAAGGTAGGTGAAGAATTTTTCTTGGGTTGTTTTGGAGGAGTAAGATATATCTTCTTCCTGCAAATTTTATGCTTAGATGCAAAATTGTGTGACGGGTTTAATTAGCCGACAAATTTTTGTTTAATTTCACAATGAACAAACTTTAAATTACACAATATGGAAACCATTTCTTTAGTCCCTAATTGGACTTCTGGACAAAAAGTCACCTTCCGATTTTTAGCAATTTATTTGCTGCTTTATATCTGTTCCAATCAATTTTTTACAGTGGTGATTTTTAATCCCATTTGGGAATTCATAATTCCTTTTGTTGGCAAATACATTTTGCAATTGCCAGAGGGCGTCAGATCAATTGAAAGCGGTAGTGGTGATGGAATGTTCGCTTACGTGAGCATTTTTACTTATCTCTTGTTTGCGATTATTGGCACTGCAATTTGGACTTTTTTGGATAAGAATCGGACAAATTATCAAACGCTTTTAGATTGGCTGATTACATTGGTTCGATACTATGTAGCTTTCCAAATGCTAATATACGGAATGGCAAAATTGGTGGGAGGTCAGTTTGGTTCATTGATTCCTTCGAGACTGATTCAAACTTATGGGGACTCTTCTCCGATGCGTTTGCTTTGGACATTTATGGCTGCTTCCAAAGGATACCAAATGTTTACTGGAGTGGC
>CALHBQ010000328.1 GCA_937930815.1 uncultured Saprospiraceae bacterium
AATCCAAAAATATGATTGATATGAATTTGGATAAAGTCATCTCTTTTCACGAAAGTGCCCAAATCGTCAACACCACTAAAATCAATTGATTTATCAGCTATTGTTTGAAGAATCTCCGCTCCATCTGCGCCAGAAATGAACTCACCTTTATCATTTAAAAATTTGAGGGCATTCCATTGCTTTGGATTATGGCTTGCCGTACAAATGACACCTCCACCTGCATTTTCCATTGGAACGGCTAATTCAACTGTTGGAGTTGTGGAAAGCCCTAAATCAACTACATCACAACCAACCCCTCTTAGCGTTTGTATCACTAAATTGGAAACCATATCGCCTGAGATACGAGCATCTCTACCGATGATAATTTTGTTTTTTCCAGTCGTTTTTTTGATAAAAGTACCGTAGGCTGCAGCGCATTCTACAATGTCAATAGGAGTCAGGTTTTCCCCACTCTTCCCGCCAATCGTTCCTCTTATACCTGAAATAGACTTGATAAGTGCCAATGCTATATATTTTGTGAAAGTAGTTAAATGTAATCGTTCTTAGACAAATTCTGTGGTCAGGTCGCAGTGGAAAATTTATTGACCGAATTAAGGAGAAGAAATTTTCTACTCCGACCTGACTTAAATCACAGGATTCGTCTAAGAATCAAAATAATAAGGTGTAAAATTAGCAAATGATTAGAGCCGCAATAATTTTTTTAAGAAAGATTTGTTTCTAATTTTGAAATTATGGAATCCGAAAAGCATTTGGTTACAGTAAAAGATTTGAATATTCGATTTTCGACCGAAAATGGGGTACAAACGGCGTGTGACAATATTTCATTTTTTATTAAAAAAGGAGAAATATTAGGTTTGGTTGGAGAGTCCGGATCTGGTAAAACTTTGACTGGTTTGTCTTTGATTGGTTTATTGCCAAAATCTGCAATTGTTGAATCTAAAAGTTATGAATTCTTTGGTAAAGAATTGATTAACAGTGATTTAGAGTATTTCAATGAATCAATAGCTGAATTACGAGGGAAAGATATTTCTATTATTTTTCAAGAACCAATGGCTTCTTTGAATCCCTTAATAACTTGCGGGAAACAGTTAATAGAGGCACTTCTGTTATCTGAAAATGAATCTCCAAAATTAAAAGCACTCGAATTATTCGAAACGGTTCAATTACCTGCGGAGACTTTTGAAAAATATCCGCATCAACTTTCAGGAGGGCAATTACAGCGAGTAATGATCGCTATTGCGATTTGTCAGAACCCTAAATTGTTGATTGCTGATGAACCCACCACTTCTTTGGATGCAACTATTCGAAAAGACATTCTAAATTTATTGTTAGAACTGAAAGACAAACTGGGATTTTCAATCCTTTTTATCTCTCATGACCTTGGCGCCGTTTCTTACGTTTCGGATAGAGTTTTGGTGATGAAGGATGGAAAAATAGTGGAAAGAGGAACCACAAAGCAAATTCTCACTAATGCAAAGCATGAATACACTCAGATGCTTTTGGCCAACTACCCTACACTTTCAAGCGCATCTTTTTCCAATACAATTGAATCTGAAGTTATTCTTTCCATCAAGGATTTATCCATTTCGTATAAAAATCAGCAATGGCTTTCTTTTCAAAAACCTACTGAAACAAAAGCAGTCAAAAATTTAGATTTAGAAGTTTATATAGGAGAAATTTTAGGAATCGTTGGAGAGTCTGGATCTGGTAAGTCTTCTTTAGGGAAATCAATTGTAAGGTTGGTAGAGTTGCAAAATGGAGCGGTAATATTTGAGAATACCAATGTCTCACAACTGACTGATAATCAGTTTTTTGAGTATCGAAAAGAAATCCAAATCATCTTTCAAAATCCGATGGATTCCTTAAATCCACGACAACCGATTGGAAAAGGAATTGAGGAGGTTTTATTGAATTTTAAAAAAGAAAATGCTTCTCAAAAAGCAGTTGAACTTTTAGAAAAAGTTGGACTTACTGAAAGCGACTTTTTCAAATATCCACATGAATTTTCAGGTGGTCAACGACAAAGGATTTGCATTGCTCGTGCATTGGCCGTTAATCCTTCAATCTTGATTTGTGATGAATGTGTTTCAGCTTTGGATGTTTCTATCCAACAGCAAATTTTGGATTTGCTGAAATCTTTACAACAAGAATTTCAACTAACTATCCTATTTATCAGCCATGACTTGGCAGTCGTAAAAATGATTTCCGATAGAATTATGGTTATGAAAGAGGGTGCAATCGTTCAGTTAGGAACCTCAAATGAAATCTTTGATAAACCGAAAACCGATTATGTGCAGGAATTGATTGATTCAGTTCCTGAACTCTGATTTTAATCGGAGCATTAGATGAGTACCCTCTGCGCTGATGCGTACCCTGAGCGAAGTGTCATAAGACTAATAGTTGGGTCTATTAAATGGTTAAAAAGTTGTACCCGAATTTCAATAGACAAATAAATTTTAAATTTCTCACTGCATGGTTTTATATTTTTGTGGCGCTAATGCGCCATAAAAAATCACAAATCACAGGTCATATTTTTAAAATTCTTAATTAAGCCTGTACAAAGGGATACAAC
>CALHBQ010000329.1 GCA_937930815.1 uncultured Saprospiraceae bacterium
TTTTTTGCAAAGATACTAAAACAAAAAAAGCACTTCCGTTTTTCACGGAAGTGCTTCTCTACGTTTAAAAAGTATGCTTTATTTTATTTTGAAAAAACGCTTACTTGAAACGGAACGACCGCTTTGCATTTTTAAGAAATAACCGCCTGAAGGGAAGTTAGCAATTGAAATATATTCACTTTGTTGTTCTGAATCAATCTTATCGGAATAAACCATTTTTCCATTCAAATTAAAAATAGAAATTGATTCTGCTTTATAAGCATCTGACCAATCAAGAGTAATCATATCATTACTTTGAGTTGGGAAAAGATTCCAAGAACTGGATTTTCTTAAATTTACAGAGATGATTCTACTATACTCGTAATCACCATCAAAATCTACTTGCTTTAATCTGTAGAAGTTTACTCCGTCGGTAGGTTCCGAATGATTAAACTGATAAGATTGCTCTTCAAAAGTTGTACCTGCACCGATAACTTTATCAATAGAAAAGAAATCGATTCCATTTGAGGAGTGCTCTATTTGAAAATAATCATTATCAATTTCTGAAGCTGTTGCCCAAGTTAAAACAACTTGCTCTCGAACGATTTTTGTTGAAAAGAACAATAATTCAACTGGAAGATTTGATAAGCATAAGGTATGATCCTTTACTACAAATGTTGTAGAACCATCAGGTTCTCTTTGGTATGATTCGCCAGCAGATGATCCTCCAGTCCCAAAACTTTCTGTTCCAAGAGAGGTCGGTGTACCGGGTAAAACTCCAGAATTAATCACTGCAGCAGACCCGTTATCATATGTTGCTCCAATGTACTCAGTTGTAGTTGGGTTATATAGCAAGACTTGATCTCCAGTATCATTTAAACCAGAAACGGCAAATTTTAAGAACCCACCAGCAGGAATCATCGTTCCCCCAGGTATTGTCGTTTTTAAACCAATATTATCATAAAATTCCCATCCTCCAATATCAACAGCAGCACCTGTAGGATTATATAATTCTACCATCTCTCCAGGAGAACTTCTCGGAGAGATTTCGTTAATAACGACACCGCTCATGCTTGCTTGAGAGAAAATAGTAACAGTTGAAAATAGAAATAGATAAAGTAAAAAACTCTTTTTCATTTTTAAACTTTTTTATAGACTTAACCTTTATGAGAGAGAATTCTCATAAATGAATTTAAAAGATAGGGGTGGTGCTGTTTTTAGTTAAGCTTTCAAATGATTTGAGGAAATCAATTTTGAAATAAAGAAATCATAAAAAACGCATAAAGTATTAAGAGCATAAATCCTGCCGCTCTCGGAATTTTATTCAAGGTACTAATAATAGCAAACATGATAGTTACGCCAAGCATAAATGGAAGGCTAAAGTCCAAAACATTCTCCGGTATTTTGAGGTCGGAGATGAATCTTGGAATTGCCATCACGGCGTAGGTATTAAAAATATTGGAACCAATAACGTTTCCTACGGCCATTTCTGATTTTCCTTTTCGAGCTGCATTTACACTGACAACTAACTCTGGTAAAGAGGTGCCAAGTGCAACTAAACTCAGCGCAATTACTTCTGAAGGAATCTGAGCTAATTCAGATAGTTTCGTAATTGCATGCATGGTATAATCTGCTCCAATTGCAACGCCAGCAGCACCTACCACAATCATCGCGTAATGCTTCCAAGTAGCTTTTGGTCGTTCATCGTCGTTATCAGAGTCTGTTCTCATGGAGTTTACCAAAAACACGATGAGTGCAATAAAAAGCAATGCTGCTTCAAAAATAGATAAGTAAGCATCTTGCAAACAGAAAAAGAGTAGAAACGCAGATACGACCAAAAGGGGCATATCTATTTCCATAATCATCTGTCCATTCATCCTGATTCCACCGCGCGACATGGCGGCGACTACACCCAGAATTAGTAATATATTAGTAATGTTACTACCGAGCACGTTTCCAATCACTACCTCTGATTCGCCCGTATGAATGGCTGCAATAGAAGTCGCTAACTCAGGCAAAGAAGTCCCAAAAGCGATAATCGTAACACCAATGATATAGGGAGAAATTCCGAAAGAAAGACCAACTGCCTCAGCAGAATCGATAAACCAATCGGAGGAAAGTAGCAAAACGGTAAGTGCGCCAGCAAAAATTCCTAAATACATTAATAATTCCATAAAGAAAGAAGGATGTTTGGATTCCCCTCTGACCGCAAATGTATTAAATCTACGTGTTTTATGATAATGTAATTTAGGAACTTCAATGAGCTGGGGCTAATTGGTAGAAAGTGAGGAGTCGAAAATTCCAAATCTTTTGTTTTTAATTGAAATACTGGGGATAGGCTAATTGTCAAATTTTAAAAATTGTTTGATTGTTATCGAATATAACAATCAAACAATTCAACAGTCAAACGATCATTCATTTTCAAGTGGAACACTTGTGTTTTCCTCATTTAATAAATTGTAATCATCTCCCTTTATTGCGACCACATATCATGCTCAAAATTCAAGATTTCAGACTTGATCTTCCCTGCCTCTTGGAGCAAGTCAACCCCAGTCAAATAATCTTTCAATCGTCGATCACGCACATTATTTTCTTTGAAAATAGTCGACGAAAACCTTCGCTGTTCAAAGTAATCATCCCAAGTAACGCGGCTACTTTGATTAATATTGAAAACTTCGTTTTGAGCCAATACTTCTCTCAATTCTGGATAATAAGCCCAAAACATCACCTTCTCGTAAAGGAAGTTGTCATTCTCATCTTTCACCTCAATCATGGGAGCAATTCCTAAAATTCGAACTTCCATTTGAGATGTTTTGGAATTGACAAACCATATTTCTTTTATTCTAAATCGCTTGATGTCTTCCCAGTAAACATCGTTTGAAATGATCTTCTTTTCTTCCACATAAGTGTTTGGGTGAAAAGTCGTAATGGTATCTTTAATGTAAAGAATTTTCTCTAATTCTTCTTTTAATAAAGGCGTTTCAAAACGATCGTTTTCACTATCGTAAAGTGTAATGTCCTCGTTGATTGCCGCTTCTTTTATGATGTCAAAAAGCGGTTTTTCGGGATACATGAAAACGGCGTTTTGCTTTTCGCGAACGTCGATGACTTGCCAAATTCCTCTTTCCCAAAATATATCTGCCTCTCGAAGTGGCTCATACGCCAGCGGCATTTTTTCTTGAATGATTTCTCTTTTTACAATATCATTGAGGGGCTGAGCGAATAGCGTAGATAAATTGGCTACAGCCAAAAAGACAAAAATAATTTTCTTCATTTTGAATATGTTTTTTGATGATTAAATTTAAGATAGATGCGTTCCCTGAACCGTTCCTGAACCGTTCCTGAACCGTTCCCTGAGCGAAGCCGAAGGGAACAAAAGCGAAGATCGATTTTCATGCATGTTCCCTTCGACTTCGCTCAGGAAACGCACCGTTTGGAGCACCTTTGATAAAAAAGAGAAGGGCTTCAACGGTACCAGAAGAAGTCCCCTCCAAAAAGCCTCTGTAAGAGCTATTTTTTTAGGGGTCAGGGGTCAGGATTGGCTCCGCCAATTATCAGGGGTCAGGTGGGTTTCACGCATATGACTTTCCTGACATCTGACAAGCGGCGAAGCCCGCTCCTGACATCTGACTCCCCAAATTACTTTATCGAAAAGACCATCCCTGGGATTTCGCGGGTGTGCGTATCACCGGGGCATTTGACTCGTACTTCATTGAAAAAATAAGTGTCACCTCGTTTGGCTTGTTCCACAATTCTTTTGGCTTTTGAGCCAAATCTTCCTCCTCGGTTAGTCGTGTAAACCGCATCATCATTTTTAGGAACACGAGCCATGTGGAATTCGACAATTTCGCATTTCGCATCAAACTCAAAATCCTTCAAAAAAGGAATGATGCCTGGTTGTACATGCATTTCGGCTGGAGGCATGGAGCCACCTGATTTTTTACCAAGTCGGCAAATTGGATCTGGAATTCTTTTTACTCGATACTCAAAACTGGTTGGTTTGAGATTGCCGCCTGAGAGCGTAATTTTGGCATTTCCAACTTTTTTTGGCTCCACTATAAACTTCCCACCACTAACTTTTTCCAACTTCACATTGGAACCGTTGACTTTTATTCTATCACTTGGAACACCTGCCACAGATACTGAAATCGGGTTTTTTACACCCATATAAAATACATTCATTTTATCGGCAGAAACAGTCGCAGAACGCTCTCCAACTTCATAAGAAAATTCTTTTCTAAAAGTCTGTACTTCACCAGTCAACGGGTTTTTGATTTCCATTTCTAATTTGTGCTTTTTCTCTCCAGTAGAATTTGGGTTGGCGACAAATTGTGCTTTGCCGTTCACCACTCTTAGAGCGCGACCATCGACTTTTACTTTTACATTTTCGATGCTGCTATTGTAGGATGCTAAGAAAATTTCACTCGTATATTTCTCCCCACGAATCACATAACTTTTGTCCGCAGCAATGACGGGTACGTAGGCATCGACTTTATCTTCCACATTCATTTTAGAAAAAAAGTGGTTCAAAATTGAAGTCTCTGCGACCCGAATATCATTTTGAAATTTAGTCAACAAAGGCAAAGTAGCCGCCACAGGCATCTGTTGAAAAGTATAAGCTGCCCACGTTTTTTTATCTGAATCATCAGGAAATTCACCGACTTTGGTTGGTAAACTTTCTACAATTCTATTTCTATCTGCTTCCTCCTCAATGAGTGCAAAAATTTCTTTTCTCGTTTTAAAAAAGTCATCTTTTAATTGGTCTCCTTTTCCTTCTTTTACAAAAAGTCGAGTTGTTGTGCTTTTGTCGCGAATGCCTTTTGGTTTTCCATCTTCATCGAGTCCGCCTGATTGATCAAGCAGTTCTCTTTTCATGCTTTCTACATCGTCGTAAAAGGGTTCGGTAATCTTTTTGAGGGATTCAACTTTTTCTTTGAACGCGCCAAACTTGGGGTAAGCATCGGCGTGTTGGTGAATCGCATCTGCCATGCGTTTGTTGGTGGCTCCAACGACATTGCTTGTCGCAATGAGGCTATCGTCCATTTGTAAAAAAGCATTCAATACTTCTGCCGAAACATTGAGCGCAAGCAAGGCAGTCAAAACGAGGTACATCAGGTTAATCATCAACTGACGTGGTTCCTTTGGAATAGACATAAGATTTCGATTTTAAAATTATGAAATAGGATTCCCAGGCCGCGAATTGTCGTCAGACAAAAGCAGCAAACCATTGCGCAGAGCGCAACAGATTTTTTTCAACTTTTTTTAAAAATTACAGAGGAGGATGTGTTTGAACAAACGAAAAATAAATTTCGAATAGAGCTGTCTATTCTTATTCGTTGAACCAAACTTGCTTGTACAGAGGTTGAACCGTTTATTGATTACGATCCAGTTTTAAAAGAGTAGCATTTTTACAAAGGCAGAAATTTTAGTCGAATGATTTCTTGGAAGGTATAATGTTTTAGTTTTTGAAAAGTAACAAAATGAGTACACATATTTGTAACTTGGATGTTAATTCATTTAACTTTGGAAAACTAAGTTTGTACAGCAAAAGGAAACAGACCTAAAGACTATGATTATGGAAAAGACACCAATTTATTTTTTAATTTTCTTTATATCCTTAACTGTTGTATCAATAAACGCCCAAAACACCTTTAACAAAAGTATCACTTTAGGCTACCCTTATACCAATTTCACAAGCATTGAAATCAATGATACCTCTATTTTTTGTGCAGGGATTTACGTTGATTCAATTGCACCATTTGCACAAGGGGTATTTTTGTATGAAATGGATATGCAAGGAAAATTCCTTAAAGAGTATTCAATAGCTGATTCTACAGATCTAAAGCATGTTTGGAAGAGAAATTTAAGCTGGATTAACGATAGTACTATTTATAATATTGGCTATTATAAAAATAGGGCAGATGATTGGTCTAAGGGATTAATCATAGAGTATGATATAAAGAATAAGAGAATAGTTAGAGAAGAAAATATAGACAATCCTCCAAGGGGAATGCAGCCTCAAGCAGTTGTAAAAGGCTTTGATGGGAATTTTAAGTTAGTAGTTAATAATGGAGAATTCTTTTCTTCGTTTGTAACGCTTGATTCAAATTATGAAATTAATAAGTCAGAGTATATAAATTCAAATAGTTTTAGAGCTTTTTTTTCAAGATCGATGGCAAAGGGAAATGGAAAATACTACATCGCCTCTGTAAGGTCAAATCAGAATACAGCTGATAGAGGATTTGTTATACAAAATATAATAACTGTATTTGACTCTTCCGACCAAAAGGTTACGGAATATCAAACTCCAGCTACTGAGCTTTGGGAGAGTCCTGAATCGATTCTTGTCACAGATGATGGAGAAATTTTAATAACATCAAAAACAGGAAGGGAGATACTTGATGGAAGGTTTGGTCTTTTGCTTTTAGATCCAACAGTCTATAAACTAAAAGAAGATTCAATTACTAATCAGCTTGTTAGAGATTGGACATTAACTTTTAGTAACGGTTGGGAATATGATGCCTTTCAGAAAAGGATTACTAAAATTATTTCTACCAAAAACAAAAAGGAATTTTTGGGAATTGGCGCTCGGTATAATAGTCTACTTGATCCTGAAAAAGATGAAAATGTGATAAAAAGCTTCATGGTGAAATTCACAGATGATGGTGATAGTCTATGGACAAGAGAGTATGAATACCTGACTGATGGAGGGAGACATCATGAACTAAATGATATTATCGCAGCGCCAGATGGTGGCTACTATCTATGTGGATTAATAAGTGACTTTCGAGATAGTATTAGTGCAAAGGCACCGTATCGTAGAGGTTGGTTGATGAAAGTAGATGAGCATGGTTGTTTGATTCCAGGTTGTGAAAAGATAAGCTCCATATCAGAACAATCTGAAATTATTGACATAAAATTATATCCCAATCCAGCCGATGATTTTATAAATTTTCAAGTAACAGGTTTTCCAAGAAATTCGAATTTCAGTTGTAGAATAGTTGATTTGCAAGGGAGAATATTGAAAACGTTTAATCAATTAAATTCCGATGTCACTTATTTTTATGCAATAGACGATTTGTCAAATGGCGTCTATATTTTGCAAATTTCAAATGAGAATGGCATAGTTGCCTCGAAGCAAATAGTTGTAAATTAATGGTTCTACAGTTGTTAAAATAAAAAAGCATATTCTCAAGAATATGCTTTTTTATTAAATCCTAATCCAACTTCAAAACATCCAAAAACGCTTTCTGCGGCACTTCTACATTTCCAATCTGACGCATTTTCTTTTTACCTTTTTTCTGCTTTTCGAGGAGTTTACGTTTACGTGTAATATCACCACCATAACATTTGGCAGTTACATCTTTTCGCATGGCGGAGATGGTTTCGCGGGCGATGATTTTACCACCAATCGCTGCTTGTATTGCAATTACGAATTGCTGACGAGGTAATAGTTCTTTCAATTTAGCACACATTCTACGACCCAATGCCACTGCTTTTTCGCGGTGAACTAAGGCCGAAAGTGCATCTACACTATCACCATTGAGTTTGATATCCATTTTTACCAAATCAGAAGCACGGTAATCAATTATTTGATAATCGAAAGATGCATAGCCACGAGAAATGGATTTTAATTTATCATAAAAATCAAAAACGATTTCGGCGAGTGGTAACTCGAATGTCAATTCAACGCGCTCCTGCGTTAGATAACTTTGTTTGGTCATCACGCCTCGCTTATCCATTGCGAGGTTCATGATTTGCCCAAAATAATCAGGTTTTGTAATGATTTGCGCTCGGATATATGGTTCTTCTACTTTGTCCAAAAGTGTTGGATCGGGTAGTTCACTTGGCGTATTGATTTTCATTTTTTCGCCTTTTCTATTATAGGCAAAATAAGAAACGTTAGGTACGGTTGTGATGACCTCCTGATTAAACTCTCTCGAAAGTCGCTCTTGAATAATCTCTAAGTGCAACATGCCCAAGAACCCACATCTAAAACCAAAACCCAATGCTGCGGATGTTTCTGGTTCGAAAACAAGTGAGGCATCATTCAATTGCAGCTTTTCTAAACTATCTCTCAAATCCTCAAAGTCATCGTTATCAATCGGGAAAATACCTGCAAATACCATCGGTTTCACTTCCTCAAACCCATGAATTGGTTCTGCCGGATTATTAGCAAGTGTAATCGTATCTCCAACCTGAACCTCTTTAGAAACTTTAGTACCGGTAATCAAATACCCTACATTTCCAGCAGAGATAGTCTTTTGAGGAATTTCTTTAAGTTGCAAAACACCCACTTCATCAGCAAAATATTCGTTTCCAGTATTGATGAATTTGATTTTATCACCTTTTCGAAGTGTACCGTTCATGATACGTAAGTAGGTAACCACCCCTCTAAAAGGATTAAACATCGAATCAAATATCATTGCTTGCAAAGGTGCATCTGGGTCGCCAACCGGTGCAGGAATTTTATCGACACAAGTCGCTAAAATTTTTTCAACACCAATTCCTGTTTTTCCACTGGCCAATATGATATCTTCTAATTCGCAGCCGAGTAATTCAATTACTTGATCCGACACCTCCTCAATCATCGCCGTATCCATATCGACTTTGTTTAGAATTGGAATGATTTCGAGATCATGTTCCAATGCTAAATAAAGATTTGAAATGGTCTGCGCTTGAATTCCTTGGGTCGCATCTACCAAAAGTAAAGCGCCTTCACAGGCCGCAATCGATCGAGACACTTCATAACTAAAGTCCACATGGCCGGGCGTATCAATCATATTGAAGGTGTATGTTTCACCATCGGTATGCTTGTAATACATCTGTATTGCATGACTTTTGATCGTGATGCCACGCTCACGTTCAATATCCATATTGTCAAGTGTCTGGCTTTTCATCTCTCGTTGTCCAATCGTCTGGGTAGTCTCCAACAGTCGGTCAGAAAGGGTACTCTTACCATGATCAATATGGGCAATGACACAAAAATTTCTAAAATTCTTCATTCAACTTCGTTATTCGATGCTAATTGCTTCTTAATTCAAAGTGATTTAAACAGCAATAATAAATTATAGTTTGGGAGTGCAAAGATACGGTAAAATACTACTTATGGTAGGTCTGATTTTACGAAAGAAGGTTTTCATATATTATTTTTAAATTTTATAGAAAAAATACCATTTTTCGGAAGTTTAAAATCCCTTATTTTTGGAGAACAATTTTACTCATTTGTCGAGGACAAACAATAAGAATCTATATCACAAGACCAATGTTACTTTCTGCACCTATTTGAAAGACTTTATAGCTCTTAAACATGTTCACTAACCTTAAATTTTTAATTTTTGTATTTTTAATTAGCTCTCTTTCTTTAAAAAGCCAAGTATTATATTTTCCATCTGGAGCCACTGACGTAAAAGCGGAAAAGAATTATCAAGAAGCTATCTACGCTTTGATGAATTTTGAGCACCGTAAATTTACGAACCTTATCGAAGTCATCATCGGTGATGACCCTACCTGTTTTAAGGCATATGCGCACAAAGCTTTCCATCAATTTCATATGAATGGTAATGAATGGCCTTTTGAAAAATATGCAAAGGCTGCACTGAAATTGGAGCCAAAAGGAGAGGAAGAAGAACTATTTGCCAAAATTTTGGAAGAAAAACTAAAAGATCCTAAAGCTGATATTAGCCCAATTCTAAAAAAAATGGCAGAACGGCACAAGGTTGCTGAAGCCTATTTCCTCTTAGGTAATTATTATCTTGAAACAGGAGATACTAAAAAAGCACATGTTGCTTTTTATCGGATTTTCAAAATAGATCCAGCTTATCCACC
>CALHBQ010000330.1 GCA_937930815.1 uncultured Saprospiraceae bacterium
GATTTTAAGTAGATATTTAGGCTGACAGACTCTTTTGAACTTTTAAAAATCTATGTCAAGAACATCAATGAAGTTAAGCGTTACTTGTCCTCCTTTGGAGGAGGTGGCCGATAGGTCGGAGGAGGAATTTTCGCTAAATTCTTCCTTGTCCTCCCCCGCCCTAAAGGGCACCCCCTCCAAAGGGGGACAGACCAGTTTTCCAAATTTTGATTTATCTAAATATTCAAACATCTCTCTGTGGGTCTAAAGTGGAAAATTGCGCAAAGTCTGGAAATAAAGTGGTGGCAACGCTATCTCAAAACCAAATCCCCAAAGGAGTACTTTGCTTGGAAGGATAACTACTGGAAAGAATTTCTTCAAAAAATAAATGTCAAGGTTGGTGCATCTGATTCAATTTTGGATGCAGGTTGTGGACCAGCAGGTATTTTCATTCATTTTCCTAAAAATGAAGTTGTTGCCGTTGATCCACTGCTCGATCAATATGATGCGCTCCCCCATTTTTCCAAAGAAAATTATTCAAATGTAAACTTCATCGCGAAGCCATTGGAGCAAGCGACAATTCCAGAAGTCGATTTTGTTTTTTGTTTAAATGCCATCAATCACGTCGAAGATTTAGCTGTTTCAATGGACAAAATCTGTGATGCAGTCAAAGCAGGTGGTACTATGATTCTCTCTATTGATGCGCATAATTGGAAAGGTCTAAAACACATTTTCCGAGCATTGCCCGGTGATGCACTTCATCCACATCAATATGATAAAAGTGAGTATTCCAAAATGTTAGAAAATCGAGGATTCACGATTACGAATGAGGTTTTGATCAAAAGTGAATTTATATTTGATTATTGGGCATTGGTGGCGCGGAAGGTTTAATTTTTTGCTTTTCACGCGGAACACACCCCGGACTTACCTCCTTCGTCGGTACGTCGTCCCCTCTCGAAAGGGGATTTACATCGTGTTCTACTTTTCTATAAATGAACACATTATAACCTTGTAAATACCTACAATTAGAGCCTTTTAATAAGCTAATTTTTTCACAAAGAGCCTAAGCAGAGACAATTCCCCTCTTGAGAGGGGATCGATTAGCTTCCAAAAAGGAAGCTAATCAGGGGTGTGTTACTCGGAGGCAAAAGAACCATCCAACACTAAAAATAACACATTCAACATTTATTACGAATAAAAACAATCGTTCGCTATCTTTGCGCCCATTTTCAATCGCTCACAACTTATTTTAAGATGCAACTTGTAGAAGGAAACTACCAAATGACGGATAATATAGATCCGCTCGCTATTGTCGAACAATATGGTTCGCCGCTTTATTTATACGATGCTTCGATTATTGAAAAGCAGTATAAACGGATGGTTAATTCTTTTTCAGTAAAGAAATTCGAGTTGCATTACGCCTGTAAGGCGAATACCAATCTGAGTATTTTACAGCTATTATTAAAGTTAGGATCTGGAATTGATTGTGTTTCATTGGAAGAAGTGAACCTTGCCATGAAGGCAGGTTTCAAGCCTTCTCAAATCATGTACACGCCAAACTCAGTTGCTTTGGAAAACTATTTCGAAGCAGTAAAAATGGGGGTCAAAATCAATGTAGATAGCATCAGTATTTTGGAACAATTTGGACAAGTTCATCCTGAATATCCAGTTTGTGTTCGCGTCAATCCGCATGTAATGGCTGGGATGTACTCTCAGATTTCAGTTGGACATATTGATAGTAAGTTTGGAATTAGTATCCACCAAATTCCTCATGTGATGCGTGTGATTGAAGAAACGGGTCAGGTGGTGAATGGCGTTCACATGCACACTGGAAGTGATATTTTGGATGTAGAACTTTTCTTAAATGCCGCTGAGATCCTTTTGAAAGCAGCTGTGAATTTCAAAAATTTAGAATTCATAGATTTTGGTTCTGGATTCAAAGTGCCTTATAAAAATGAAGATATCGAAACCAATATTGAAAACTTCGGTGAGAAATTCTCTGTGCGTTTCAATGAGTTTTGTAAAGAATATGGTAAAGAACTGACTTTGGTTTTCGAGCCAGGAAAATATTTGGTGAGTCAATCTGGCTACTTTTTGGCGAAAGCCAGCGTAGTCAAACAAACGACCTCGACGATGTTTGTTTGTTTGAACTCAGGTTTCAACCACTTGATTCGCCCAATGTTTTATAATGCTTACCATCAAATCGAAAATATTTCGAATCCATCTGGAAGACAACGAATATATACCGTTGTAGGAAATATTTGTGAAACGGATACTTTTGGAGTTAACCGTAGATTGGCAGAGGTAAACGAAGGAGATATTCTTTGTTTTAGAAATGCAGGCGCCTACTGTTTTAGTATGGCGAGTCAATATAATTCGCGTCCAAGGCCAGCGGAAGTATTAATTTATGAAGGAAAAGATTATTTAATCCGCAAACGCGAAACGATGGACGATTTAGTCCGTAATCAAGTAGCTGCTCCTATTTTGGATAAACAAACTGTTTAATAAAAAAGGTTCTTGGCCAAATCCCGTGGAGAACTACTTTCGAACGTTTAATGTAACCGCCGAATTTATTCGGCTGGTTCAAAATTTCGCTTGGAGAACATACCCAATAAATTGGGCGGCTATATTTTCACGAAAATTGTCAAAGAACCATAAAAAATTAAATTCCCTATGAAGTTATTTGTTCCCATTTTTTTGATTTTTGGATTGTTGGCTATCGGTTGTAAGTCCGATGGATCTGGAAGTGCTGTAAGCTCAATTAGTGGAAAAAAGACTAAAAAAGTAGTCTCGGTTGATAATAGTAAAATCACTTTTAAGGACGGCTCAACCAAAGATCTTCCAACTAATAAATCGGTAATCTTTTTGGTTCCTTGCGCAGAGCACTATAAAAACGAAGAAAATAAACCAATCGAAACGGTAGATCTGTTGCCAGAAGGAAAACAGCGAGCAGCTAACCTTGCAAAAATTTTAGATGGAGTCGATTTAGGTGCAGTAATGAGTTCTTCGCAGGTAAGAACTGCCCTGACCGTTCAGCCTACTGGTACCGCAAAAAAACTTGGAACCTTTAATTACAACTCCAACACCAGACATCGAATTTTCGAATTCATTTTCGATTACAATCCTGGAAAGAAATTTTTGATTGGTGGAGAAAACTATTCGATTCCATTGATTATCGCAGATTTAACTGGTTTTGACATAAAAGAAAATCTTCCAGAGGATGCGCATGATGTTTTTTATGTGCTCACAGGTGGGGCAGCAGGAAGTTGTAATGTTGAAGAATATTCATACTAAGCAACGCTCAAAAAATAACTTCCCGATTTTAAAAAATTAGTGAAGGAAAAGTGACTGATAATGAGGTTTTTCGAGCTATTTTTTTGAATTGAAGAAGGAAGTTATTTTTTGAGTAATTCTAAGTAACCTGTAAAAAATAAAATTGACCTAATTCAGATTCTAATGAGAATATATTTTTTCGTCCTTTTAGTAGGAATTGTTTTTAGTGGTTGTAAAAATGAAGGAACCTCAGCAAAAGTTGGGAATGACCAAAATATGATTTCGAAAATCACCGCAACTGAGGTTCAATTAAAAGATGGAACTAAGATTCCTTATACCAATAATGCAGGTGCTTCTACCATTTTCATTATTCGACCAGGAGAATATATGATGGATGAACAAAGACACTTAGCTGGATTGACACCGGCAGGAGAAGCTTATACGCAAGATTTAGTCAAACTTTTCCATGATGCGAATGTCAATTTTGTTTTAGGTATTGGAACTAGATATGCCAACGAAACGGTTACTCCAATAGCAGA
>CALHBQ010000331.1 GCA_937930815.1 uncultured Saprospiraceae bacterium
GTACCACCAACTTCTATAAATTCCGTTGCACCGTCCGCTATCATATTTTTCATCGTCTGCGTCCATCTAACTGGGCCAGTCAATTGGTCAATCAAATTTTGTTTGATGACTTCTGGATCAGTTTGTGGTTTGGCATCTACATTTTGATAAACTGGACAAGTCGGTTTTTTGATATTTGTATTTATTAACGCAGCTTTTAGCTCTTCCATTGCAGGCTGCATTAAAGGACTGTGAAATGCACCGCCAACTTGCAATACAATTGCCTTTCTGGCTCCTGCGTCTTGACAGTTTTTAACTGCATTTTCAATCCCTTTCAAACTTCCAGAAATCACTAATTGCCCAGGGCAATTGTAATTTGCAGCTACCACAACTCCTTCTGTTTCCAGACAAATCTCTTCTACCTTTTCATCTTCTAAGCCCAAAATTGCGGCCATCGTCCCTTTTTCCATTTCACATGCTTTTTGCATCGCCAATGCTCGTTTTTTTACCAAAACCAAAGCATCTTCAAAATCTAAAGCACCACAAGCCACCAAAGCTGAGAACTCACCCAAAGAATGGCCTGCAACCATTGATGGTTCAAGTGACGTTTCTCCTATTTGAGACTTTATATATGAATGTAGAAAAACAGCCGGTTGAGTTATTTTAGTTTCTTTCAAATCTTCAGCAGAACCATTCAGCATCACCTCTGTCAAGTCATATCCTAAAAGTTCATTTGCTTTCGCGAAGATGGATTTTGCTTTATCACCAGATTCGTACAAATCTTTTCCCATGCCCTCAAATTGTGCTCCTTGTCCAGGAAAAATATATGCTTTTTTCATTCTATAGTTTTTTCTAAAAAATTGACCTTTTCTATTAAAAGAAAAGTTCTCTTAATTCTTTACAAATTTTATTTTTTGAGTAATACTTAATGCAGTTTTGAAGAAATTAAATTCAAAAATTCTGCTCTTGTCTCCTGCTTCATAAATTGACCTTTAAAAGCAGAAGTTGTAGTTACTGAATTCTGTTTTTGAACTCCTCTCATCATCATACACATGTGGGAAGCCTCAATCACCACCCCAACTCCCTTTGGTTTCAAAACATCATTGATGCAATTTAAAACCTGATCAGTCAATCTTTCTTGAACCTGTAGTCTTCTTGCAAATACGTCCACAATTCGTGGAATCTTACTGAGGCCTACAATTTTTCCATCAGGAATATAGGCAACATGTGCTTTCCCAAAAAACGGTAACATGTGATGCTCACACAAACTATACAACTCGATATCTTTTACAATAACCATTTCGCTGTAGTCTTCCGTGAACATTGCTCCTTCCAAAATTGCTTTTGGATCCATGTCATAACCATGGGTTAAAAACTTCATCGCTTTCGCTGCACGCTCGGGAGTCTTTAAAAGGCCTTCTCTCTTCACATTCTCACCAACCTCTTTAAGGATACTTTTATAATCCTTTTTCATTTTTGCCCAATCCTCTTTTTTGGTCGCCATTCTGATTTATTTAATAAAGCTATATTATTCGAAACGAGTCGCAAAGTTAAATTCTCTTTTTAAAAAACGGGTTTCTTCTCAAAATTTCAGAAATATATTTTAGCTTCGTTTTAGCTGACTATCTTTAAAATCTTTCCTTAATCTATCACTTCATCAAGTTATTTATGGGTTTTATCTAAAATTGATAACCATATTCGAAAAGATTGAGTTGTTTTGTTTTTATAAAAAAGATTTAAATGACTCTTTCTGGAGTAAAAATATTACTAAAATTAAAGGATACTCAAATCAAATGGATTCACCATTTGATATTTTGGTTGACCTTTCTTTGTTTACTATTGATTATTGAAGGATTCCATCTCGGATTCTGGCATACGTTTTTGTATGAATTTGTCAATATATTATTTTATGCAATTATCGTTTATGCCAACTTACATTACTTCATTCCAACCTATTTAAAGAAAAATAAATTTGCACAATACTTTTTAAGGTTAGGACTTTTTATCTTAATCCTTACGCCGATAAAGCTGTTTTCTCTTTACTTAGTTCTTGCCGAAAATCCATCCGAAACAGCTCAATTACTTGATAATCAAGGATTGATATTATTATCGAGTTTTTTCGTAGGTGGTTTTTCAACGATGTATAATATTGTTACGGAATGGGCTACCCAAATTCAAGAAAAACAAGATTTAGAAACCCAAAACATGCAGTCTGAATTGAAATTTCTGCGCTCGCAAATCAATCCACATTTCCTTTTTAATACCCTAAACAACTTATATGCTCTTACCCTAAAGAAATCTGACCAAGCACCAGAGATAGTAATAAAGCTCTCAGAAATGATGCGATATATGTTGTATGAATGCAATGAGCCAAAAGTGTTTTTGAGCAAAGAATTGAATTATATCAAAAACTATCTTGATCTTGAAAGAATTAGACAAAACAAGGTTGAAATAAAATTTACTCAAACTGGAGCAGTCCACCATCAAAAAATAGCTCCACTTTTATTGATTACCTTCATTGAAAATTGTTTTAAACACGGAATCAAAAATTCATTAGAAACTGGTTATGTTAATTTAGAAATTTTAGTGGATGAAAATGAGATGCAATTTGAAGTAACCAATAGTAAGCCAGCCGCCCTTCCTTATCAAGAACACAAACGCTCTGGTGGAATTGGGCTGGTCAACGTAAAAAGACGATTAGATTTACTTTATCCAGATAAACATCATTTGGAAATTGAAGATACCCCGAACACTTACTGCGTTCGACTTAATTTAAACACACAATAAATCACCAAAAATAGACTCATTATGAATGTACTAATTGTAGATGACGAACCTCTCGCTCAAGATGTTTTAGAGACTTATATATCACAGCTTTCTGAACTGAACTTGGTTAGAAAGTGCAACAATGCTATTGAAGCAATGAATGCATTGCAAGAGGAAGACATTGATTTGATGTTGCTCGATATTGAAATGCCTCAATTGACTGGAACTGAGTTTTTGAAAACGCTGAAAAATCCTCCTTTGGTTATTTTCACAACGGCGTATCCAAATTTTGCATTGGAAGGCTTTGAATTAAATGCAGTTGATTACCTGCTTAAACCTATTTCTTTAGAAAGGTTTTTGAAAGGGATTAATAAAGCAAAAGAACAGCTTGATTTACAAAAAGGCGTAAAATCTCCTCAGCAGCCTGCCCTCGATTATTTCTTTGTAAAAGCGGACAAGAAACTCATCAAAGTAAATTACACAGACATTATATATATAGAAGGACTGAAGGATTACGTCATCATTAAAATGGAAAATGGTCGAGTCATTACCTTGCAAACAATGAAGCTTTTGGAATCAAAGCTACCTTCTGATAATTTTCAGCGTATCCACAGGTCCTATATCGTTAATATAAAAAAGATAAAGGCAGTAGTTGGTAATATGGTAGAAGTAGTTGAAAAAGGTGCTCAAAAGCATATTCCTATTGGAAAAAACTATAGAGAAAGGATTTATGAGGTCGTAAATCAAAATAGATTGTAATTATTTTAAAATAATTACAATTCATCCAATAAAAAGGCTCAAAGAATAATCTTTGAGCCTTTTTTGATTTCACCAAATAAAAAAAGCCACATCGAGATGATGTGGCTTTATTAATTGTGGCTTTTTTAGCCTACCCATTTAAGGGTAATCCCATGAACATATCCAAAAACAATAATTGCCAAATTAAATTAAAGAAATTAACATCTAAACTTTGTTTAAATGTAAAACTCCCTTATATTTGCGTTAGATTAACACAGTTAAATTTCCCATGTACTGCTATTAACAGGTTAATCCCATGAACGCGAACTTGAAGGTCAGACATCCCACTGTCTGACTTTTTTTATTGTATGAACTCAAGCTTCAAACTTCCCACAGTTTGGAGCTTTATATTTTTGCAGGTAATTGTAATTTAAAAAATAGTAAGTGTCCCTTCAAGAGGGTGAAGGGACGACTCACTACTAACAAATTATAATCCCATGAACATAAAACTTTCAATGTGTAGATTAGGATGAGTTGTTGAAAAAATAGCAAGTCGGCCATGAGGGTAGGACGACTTGCTACCAACAAATTATAATCCCATGAACATAATCTACATTTAATGAGCGTTAAACTTTAGTAACGCTTTTTTCCTTACTTCCACTGTTCTCTCTCTTTCACAATACAAAGATGCAGCATATTAGAGTTGTTTTATAGTACAAAATCAAGTATTTGTGAACAAAATAATCAATAAAATTAAAATTAAAACATCACAAGTTATTGATAATCAAATACTTATGGAAATTTATTGTGAAAATAAAGAACATTTTTTTACTCAAAAAAGAGCTAATTTTTTTCAAAAAAAAATAAAAAAAAGGCTTGATCTTATTAAAAATGCCAAATACAGGTGGGAAAATTCAGTAAATGAGGTAGATTTTTAGCTTTAAAAATGGATGAGAACTACCAAATTATATCATAAACAAAAAAAAGTCGTACATCAAAGATATACGACTCACTTGCAATGATAAAATTCCACGAATGATTGGGTTTAAAAAGAGTTCATTCAGACTCTTTATATTCTTTATTATCTACCTGAGATAACTTTAAACTTCTTAGTTACTACTCCAATAGAAGTGCTTACACGCATTAAGTAAACACCACTTGTGTATTGCGAAGTGTTTATTTGACCGTTAAATTGGTCATGTGTTCCTTGTAGGATTGATTTCCCTGTAATATCATATACTTCTACTTTATCATAAGGCTCTTGAGCGCCTACAATACGATAATTCAAGTAATCAGAAGTTGGATTAGGGAACACAAGCAATTCAGCTGATTCATCATCAGTAGCACCTTCTTCTTTAAAAGAAATTGCAACTAATGATTCAGGAAGTTGAGTATATACTCCTGCCCCATTATAGTAGCTACCGCTTATTCTTGCGAATGATTTGTCTGGTAACCGATGAAATTCTAAATCTTCAATGATTACAAAATCAACTGCCCCAACCTTTCCATAGCCATCGGTCGTTACACCATTTGTCCTTGTGTACGCGGCATCGATTCTACCTGTAAATGGTTTTTTAACCATACTTAGAACAGGTGAAGTATAATTTGCCCAACTTTCCGCATCAAAACTAATTGATGAAGCTGGTGCGTCAATGATATTTGGATCAAAATCGATACTAAAAGTCAAACCATACATATTTTCAGCAGGCAAATTAGGGTCTCCCAAAATAATCGGAACTCTAACAATATCTCCTGGACCTGTTACATATATAGTGTCTGGACTTCCTAAAAACAAAGGAATATTCGCAGGAAAGTTAATTGGCTCTGGAGAAATAGAATGATTCTTTTGATAATGCTCACTGATAGCTGTTGTGTCTGCTACATTAATCAAGCTATCTCCGTTGGAATCTAAGTGCTTCAAATCAATATCTGTGTGCGGAAAAACCACTCCCCAATTGGAACATTCTTGGCCAACCCAAGGGTTTATCGTGGCATTTGCCCTCGAAACACCTACATCTCCAATACACCAACCAGTAGGAAGCATATCTCTTAAATCAACAACACCATCTCTATTGGCATCTCCAGCCCATACGCAATCAGCACCAAAACAAATATTACTATTAGAAACAGTTTGAATATCAACTTTGACTTTTACGGTTGGACAATTAGTACTAATGCCTACACAGTATTGCATTTCAAATTCATCTATTCCTGTAGCTCCAGGGTTAGGCGTATAAATCACTAAGTTAGTTCCAACAATATTTTGGCCATTGATAGAAGTATTCAATAAACCTGGATAGAAAACTGCGGTACCTTTTTTACCATTATTGGTAACAATAAAGAAATAATTGGAAGGGGCTATATTATAATCAAGAACAAGTGGTGTATTTTGAGGTGTTTGAAGCTCAAATACTGCTTGTGCTGGGTTCATGTCATTTACAATAATATTGACTTTACCCGTTTCTGTATTACCGTTGTTCGGTACGGAAGAAGCTGAATACGAAAATTCTTCAATTCCTTTAAAACCAGGATTTGGTTGATAGGTATAAACGCCTTTGAGCCCAGGAACCGCCGTTAAAACACCATTAGATGGATTGTTAGTAATAGTTATATTATGTAATGCAACTCCCAAATAATCATTTTCAAGGACATTAAACAAAATCGGTTCACTAACAAATGTATATTCTACATCATCTACAACAAACTGATTTGGTTCATCAATGTTCAGTACATCTACTTTGATAGTTTTTGTAAAGCCAGTAACATTATGGGTATAAACAAATTGATCTATGCCAGTAAACCCACTATTTGGTTCGAAGTATAATATCCCGTTAGAGGTATTAATATCCAAAATTCCATTGGCAGGACTTTGCGTTAGATTGTAATCGTGGAGTGGCGTAATTATTTGTAATGGCTTATTCTTTATGGTAATTAGGTCTAATTCACTATTAGAATAAGAATTTGGATCACCTACACAAACATAAACTGTGGCTTTATCACAAGTACCAACATCATCACAAATAACATAGTTAAAATTTGCAAGACCCTCAAAACCAGATTCTGGGGTAAAAATTGCTGTATTATTTTGGATTGATACTGAACCATTATTTTCTACAGAGATGTCTGTAATATTTAATACTCCTCGATTGCTGTCATCGTTCAATTCAATTGGAATAGCAGCCGAACTACCTAAAGGAATACAAATAAAATCATCTTCAGCAATTACTATTGAAGGTAAAATATTGATCACTACTTTTTTAAAGGTCTTCTGAGGGTTACGATATTCTATGGTAAGTGTGTCTTTACCAGTGGTTCCTCTGTTGGCGTTGTAAATAATTTTGTATTCGTTAGAGCTAACTCTTATTGGTTGGTTAGCACCTCCGTTATATTCACCGTGAACAAAGGTGGTGGCAGGAAGAATTATTCTCGTCATAAAAGGTGGCGCACTATGATTGTATCTAAAATCATAAGTTTGACCTTCTATCACATCAAATTGTTCTGGTGGGTCAATATTCTGACCAAACACCGAGTGCCCTGAAAAGAAACAGAGCACAACTAACGCGTAAAATAAAGTGTTTCGTAACTGTACATTCATGGTTGAGATTTTATATCATTGCTTGACCTTGCAAATATATTAAAAATTTATATTTGGTGCAATTATTTACTCAAAGATTTTTAGTTAAATTTGCTTTCCCTATTTTGCGCCCAATTCTCTACAATAGTCAGTATATCAGCTCACTACACATGAAAAATACCAAGATATATAATGTCCTTCAAAACTTTAACAAATTAGAACAAAACCGTTTGCGTAAATTTTTGAAATCTCCCTATTTCAATTCAGATGAAAAGATAGTTGAATTGTATGATTTGGTTATAAAATTTATGAATGGGAAGAGCAAAAAAGAGCTCTCAAAAGAGACTCTTTGGACAAAACTCACTCAAAAATCTAAATTTGATGATGTAAGGTTTAGAAAATATTGTTCAGACCTTTTAAAGAATGTTGAAAGCTATTTAGCCTACGAACACATTGAAAGTGATAGAACCACTAAATCATACTTAACGTTAGACGCAATTAGAAGTAGAAAAATTGAGCACCTTTACAACTCTTACATTCGAAATTCAAAAAAACTCGCTTCAAAAAATACTGATGAATCAGCTAATGCGCATTTAAATCAATATTTAGTAGAAAAAACTTTATATGAGCTTACAGAAAGTGAATTAAAAAGATTAGACAAGAGTAATATAGAATCTATTTCTAATCATTTAGATAGATTCTATTTCAGTGAAAAATTAAGGTTTTATTCTGCAGCTCTTTCTCAACAAACCTATATAAAAGATAGTTATCAGATTGATTTTATAAATGAACTAATTGAAATAGTTGAAAAATCAACATTATTAGAAGTGCCGTCAATTTCAATATATTATTATTGTTTGCTGACTGTAAAAGAAAACGATAATCTTGAGCATTATCATAAACTCAAACAACTATTGACAATCAACGCATTGAATTTTCCAAAAAGCGAGGCATTATCACTTTACTATTTTGCAGCAAATTATTGTATTAGAAAAGTAAATAAAGGAAATTTCGAGTATTACGACGAATTATTCAACGTTTACAAAGAAATGGTGGATAAAAAAATAATCCTTTCTGAAATAGGGGAAATTAGTCCTTGGGACCTAAAAAATATCGTTGGGATCGGTGTTTTTTTAAAAAAATACAAATGGGCTGAACAGGTCATTGATCAGTTTGAAAGCAAAATTCCAGAACAATATAGAGAAACATCAGTAAGGTTCAATAGAGGGCAACTCTATTTTGCAGAAAAAAAATATCAAAAGGTCCTCGAAAACCTACGAGATTTAGAATATGACGATTTACTTGCGAGTTTAAGTGCCAAGACAATAACAATATCTACTTTTTTTGAATTAGACGAAGTAGAAGCGTTAGAATCCTATATTGAAAGTTTTAGGGTTTATTTAGGCAGAAAAACAAAAAAGAAAGAGCTAAATAACGATAAACAACAGCGCTATTTAAGATTTCTAAACTTGGTAAAAAAACTAACCAAAATAATTCCAGGTGAAAAGAAAGCGATAGAAAAAATCGAAATGGATCTCTTAAAAGAAAAACAACAAGGATTAGTAGGAGCAAAATGGCTCTCCGAAAAAATAGAAGAGCTCAAATAACCCCCTCCCACTTCAAAATCTTCCCAGCCAAAACTCGTGCATGCGCCTCATAACTCTCCTCCGAAAGCCCTGCTAAATGCGGGGTCAAAATCACTTTTTCAGCATTGACTAAATACTCAAAATCTTTGGGTAAATCATCGAAAATAAATTGATTAAAAGAGGTTTCTTCGTACTCCAAAACATCTAAGGCTGCGCCTTTAATTTTTCCTTTTTTTAATGCTTTAACTAAGTCAGAAGTTTTCACAACTAAACCTCTGGCTGTATTGATTATCCAAATATCATTTTTAAATTTATTTATAAATTTTTTATTTATATAATGATGATTTTCAGGGTCATAAAAAATATGGATTGATATAATATCGCTTTCTTTTTGTAGATTTTTTAGACTTACCTGCTTTGCATATTTGTCTCCGTAATTGGTTTTATATTTATCGTATGTGATGACCTTTGCACCAAAACCTGAGAGCTTTTTTGCAAATGATTTACCCATATTGCCATAGCCCAAAATGCCGACGGTCTTGCCTTTTAATTCAATGGCCGAGTTGATTTTTCTTAGCCATTTTCCATTTCTAATTTCTAAGTTTGATTTGGTAATGTTTTGCATCAAACTGAGCAGCATTCCGATGGCTTGCTCCCCTACTGCATCGGCGCTTCCTTCTGGAGATTTGAAGACTTTTATTCCTTTTTTTTGAGCAAATTTAGTGTCAATATGTTCTATTCCAACACCTGCTCTGGCTATGAATTTTAGCCGTTTTGCTTTCTTTAATACCCGCTTATCAATCGTAAATCTGCTTCTGCAAATCAGGCCGTAATACTCCCCTATTTTATTCAGAAATTCCTCTTTGGAGGACGTCAAATCTACCTCACATTTGAAACCATTTTTTTTCAATTTTTTCATTAGAAAAGGATG
>CALHBQ010000332.1 GCA_937930815.1 uncultured Saprospiraceae bacterium
AGTGATGGATCCAGAAATGCAGAAATTGATGGAAGAGATTGAAGAATTGATGGAAAAGATGAAAACAGAAGAGGCTCTCGAAAAGATGGAGGAGATGGAAATGGACGATGAGGAGATGGAAATGGAATTGGACAGAATGCTTGAAATGTTCAAAGAAATGGAGATGGAGATGGAAATGGAAAAAGCCATTGAAGACCTCGAAAAATTAGCAGAGAAACAAGAAGAGTTAGCAGAGAAAACAGAGAATAGAGAAGAATCTCAAGAGGAGCTCAAAAAAGAGCAAGAAGAAATCAATAAAGAATTCGAGGAAATAGAGAAGGAATTGGAGGACATTGAAAAGAAAAACGAGGAATTAGAAAAGCCTCAAGATTTGCATGATACGGAAGAAGAGGAAGAGGAAATCAAAGAAGACATGCAGGAAAGTTCCGAATCACTCGAAAAGCAAGACAACAAAAAAGCAGGCGAAAAGCAAAAAGATGCAGGTGAAAAGATGAAGAAGATGGCCGAGAACATGAAGAGCCAAATGAAATCTGGCGAAATGGAGCAAATGGAAGAAGACATGGCTGCTTTGCGCCAATTGTTGGAAAACTTGGTTACCCTTTCGTTTGATCAGGAAAGATTGATGGACGAATTTGTTCCGACTAAAATCAATACGCCTCGTTATGTTGATCTGGTTCAACAACAATTCAAATTGAAAGATGATTTCAAATTGATAGAAGATACGCTTCACTCATTGAGTAAGCGAGTTCACCAAATCGAAAGTTTCGTTACCGAAAAAGTAGTGGAAGTGAAACAAGATATGGGAACGAGTATCAAAGAATTGGAAGAACGTCGCAAACCAAACGCTGCCGAAAAGCAACGTAAGGTGATGAAAAATGTAAACGACTTGGCATTGATGCTTAGTGAAACCATGGAGCAAATGCAAAAAGAAATGGCTGGACAAAAACCTGGCAATCAGATGTGCAACAAACCTGGCGGTAAAGGTCAGGGTCAAAAACCATCCGATAAAATAAGCCAAGGTCAGAAGTCACTGAAAGAGCAGCTCGAAAAGATGAAAGAGAACATGAAGAATGGCGGCAAAGGTGGCAAGGGCGGAACCAGTAAAGAGTTTGCAAAAATGGCGGCTAAACAGGCTGCCATGCGAGAAGCGATGCGCAAAAAGCAACAACAACTGCAGCAGCAAGGAAAAGGAGACCCGTTGATGCAAGAAATCATCGATGAGATGAATAAAGTCGAGGAAGACCTTGTCAACAAGCGCCTCACTAATCAAATGATGCAACGTCAAGAAGAAATCCTTTCTCGTTTGCTAGAACACGAAAAAGCAGATCGACAAAAAGATCAGGACAAAAAGCGTAAAGGAAAAACGGCCAATGATTACGAGCGTAAAGTTCCTCCGTCATTGGAAGAATACTTGAAAAAACGCGAAGCTGAAGTGGATTTATTTAAATCCGTTTCTCCTTCTCTCAAGCCATATTACCGTAATTTGGTAGAGGAATATCATAAATCCTTGAAGAGTAAAGGGAAGTAATTTTCCTTTTAATCATGCTTTAAAAAAACGGCTAATGGGGTTTCCCGTCAGCCGTTTTTTTGCTGTCATTTTTTAGAGAATAGTGCTTCGCTTTTGTGCTTCTCGGCTTCGCTCGAAGTACGAATTGGGAGTGATGCTAATCGTTAAATTTTCCACTAGCCGTCGTTCGAGCGCAGCCGAGAACAAAAGTATAGAAAACTGAATTGTGTGCTTTGCTTGAGAAAGTCGCTCAAGCGGCATTTTGTCTGAATCAGGATTTTCAGGATTAGATGATTTTCAGGATTATGATTGAAGGTAACATAATCAATAGAAGATTGATTTCCCCTTAATCACTCTAAATATATCACTCTGAAAACGTACACGTAAGCAGAGAAAAATCCGCGTCATCTGCGTCATCCGCGTTCCGCTAAGTCCCTCGAGAAAGCCGCTCTAAGTCGCATTTTTTCTGAATCAGGATTCACAGGATTTTAGAATTTTCAGGATTACGATCGAATGTGCCTTCAGAAATAGGAGAATATTTGTTTCCTTATTCTTCTATTCACGATGATTTAATTCAAATATATCGTACACGTTAAAAAAGAAAAAATCCGTAAAAATCCCTTTTTATCCGTCCAATCCGTGTCCCAATAAGCCGCTCTTACACCGCTTACCGAAAATCATCAAACTCCCCCTTCCGCTTCTGCATTCCAGAATAAACCGCCTCCATCTGATTCTTCTTTAGAATGATCTCTTTTTGTTCTACGGACTCCAACATCAAACCATCAGCCACACTGAGGTAAGGTGCTTCATTAAATACCTTCTTGGCTTTGACGATGGCACTTGGACTTTTAGAAGCAATTTCCACTGCGAGTTTCATCGCATCCTCATAAGGCTCAGATGAAACGTGCGTTGCAAAACCATATTCTACCGCCTCTTTTCCAGAAAAAATCCGATGTGTATAAGTCAACTCACGTAAAATATCATCGCGAACAGAATGCCGCCACAATTGAGTTCCAGCCATATCCGGTATGATTCCCCACTTCATTTCCATAATAGAAACGCGGGTCTCAGGTTCTATAAATTTGATATCAGCTCCAGACATAATTTGCAGCCCTCCGCCAAAGCAAACGCCATGCACTGCAGCAATGACCGGTACTGGCAAATTGCGCCAAACCCATGCGGCAGCCTGCCATTTGTTGGCGATACCATGTGTACGTTCTTCCAATGGTTGGGAGAGCATTTCGCTATCAGGTACAAAATTGGCGAGGTCCAAACCTGCACAAAATGCTTTGCCCCATCCAGACAAAACAACACAACGTACAGAAGTATCTTTTGTCAATTTATCAGCCGTCTCCACAATCGCGTTAAACATTTTCATGTCCAAAGCATTCATTTTTTCAGGTCGATTGAATCGAACATCGGCTACGTGATCTTTTATGGTAATTGTTATTCTTTGACTCATGGTGTAAAATTAGACTTTATTTCAAAATTGCACGTAGCGTTTTCACCCACAATGACCATTCGGTCCTCTTTTTTTGTTTTGAAAAGTAATTTTCAACTTTATCCATCGCATCTTCAGCGAGGGCATCATGTAATTGTTTCACTCCTAAACTCCAGGTCAAGGTTCCAATACCATGTGTATTCATTTCAATGGTATGCGTAATTTTTGATTTCTTGTTATCTATCGGTTCCAATTTAAAACCATGCGTTCCATCAAATCCATGCGGCTTTGAAAAACGAAAAAGTACAGATTCTCCTTCTTTCAAATCCTCAATTGAATAACGGATTGGCCCATGCCCTCCTTTCGCTCCCACCTTCATTCCATCTTTGAACTTCATTTTTGGCCACTTTTCAAAAGGCCAAACTTTGTCTTCTGGAGTTGCTAAAGTTGAGAGTAAATCAGCTACTTTATCAATTGGTTGATTGATGACTCGTGAGTGGATATTGGTAACTTTCATAACAAAAAAGTTGTTTACGATCAAAACATGGATAAAAGTACTTTGTTTACTTACATTTTCAGATAAAGACTACCTTTGCAGTTCAATCACAGAGGAAACATGACTTTTAAAGATTTAAATTTAGGGAATCCAATTTGGAACGCTTTGGATGATTTGGGTTACGAAACGCCCACAACGATTCAAAAACGTGCTTTTTCGCCGATTATGTCGGGGAGAGATGTGATGGGTGTTGCACAAACTGGTACTGGAAAAACACTGGGCTTTGTATTACCACTTTTGAGAATGTGGAAATTCAACAAAGATAGATTTCCTCGCATTCTTATCATTGTACCAACTCGTGAGTTGGTGATGCAAATCGTGGAGGTCGTACAATCACTTACCACTTATATGAATTTTGAGGTGGCCGGTGTCTATGGTGGAACCAATATCAAAACGCAGGTAAGAGTTCTCGATAACGGCTTAGATATGGTCGTTGGAACGCCTGGACGGATCAATGACCTTTCTTTATATGGTTCTCTCAAAATGAAGCATATCAAAAAATTGGTCATTGATGAGGTGGATGAAATGTTGAATTTAGGTTTTAGAACACAGCTCAATAGTATTTTCGATCTGTTACCAAAGAAAAGACAAAACCTACTTTTTTCGGCAACCATGACCGCTCCAGTAGAGAAGCTAATTCACGAATTTTTCAATAATCCGATGAAAATTGAAGCGGCACCTTCTGGTACGCCGCTCGAAAATATTGACCAAACTGCTTATCAGGTTAAAAATTATTATACGAAAGTGAATTTGATTGAACATCTTTTGTCTACCGACGAAACGATGTCCAAGGTGCTGGTTTTTACGGCTACCAAGAAGTTAGCAGATTTACTTTATAATAAATTGGAGGAGCAATTTCCTGAACAAATTGGGGTCATTCACTCCAATAAATCGCAAAACTTCAGATTCAACGTTGTCAATAGTTTTCACGAGGGCACTTATCGTATTGTCATCGCTACTGATATCGTTGCGCGTGGGATTGATGTTTCTCAAGTTTCGCATGTTATCAATTTTGACATTCCAGAGGTAGCCGAAAATTATATGCACCGTATCGGTCGAACAGGTCGTGCAGACAAAAAAGGAAATTCCATCAGTTTCCTCACCGAAAAAGATGAAGAATTCAAAGTGAATATTGAAGAATTGATGTCAACCAAAATTCCTATTCTCGAAATGCCAGAAGCGGTGGTCGAAGTCGATAAAATTGCCGACCACGAAAAACCTCAAATTCGTATGAAGCAATTGGTAAGACCTACTGTTTCTGAAGGTGGCGCTTATCATAAAAAGAAGGAAATTCTTACAAAAAGTAAATTGACCAGAGCGCAAAAGATGAAAAAGAAAAGAGCAAAAGATAAAGCGAAAAGGAAGGGATAGATAATTTTCGCAAAATCCATGTTTACTAAACTTTGAAAGTTTAGTAAACATACTTGCCGAAGTCACGCTCATGAAAATCCTCTCAACTCACATCGTCGGCAAACTCAACTCCCCTACTCGATTCAGCGATTATTCGATTGGGATCTTTGCAAAATTTCAAACCAACCAAGGCACCAAAAAGGCTATCAAAAGAGGTGAGATAATTTTAAATAATGAAAAGGCTGAAACGGGCAGGTGGCTCAAAGAAGGAGACGAAATCCAATGGGTCGAAATTGAAAAAGAAAACATTAAAAGCTTTGACTTAGATTTAGAAATTGTTTTTGAAGATGAACATTTAGCCATTGTCAACAAACCCGCAGGATTGGTTACGAGTGGCAATCAATTCAAAAC
>CALHBQ010000333.1 GCA_937930815.1 uncultured Saprospiraceae bacterium
ACACAACAAATAGAAATTCAACTATTTCTTAACAACGGGAAATTGGTATATTCTCAAACTGAATTTTTTATTCAGGGGAAAAACGTTTTTTCTATTCCAATTTCAGACTTTCCATCAGGAACTTATTTTTTAAAAATGAAAGCAACTGATGGCTTCATAAACAAAAAAATAACTATAATAAGATAATTTGATTATAAGCAAAAGTTAGTCGATAATTTGAAATTATCGACTAACGCTTATAAACCAACTCCCACTCCACTCGTTATTTGACTTTGAACTCCTACCTTTGAGTATCTAAAAAAATAACGACCATGCGAATTTTACTCTTTCTTGTTTCTTGCTTCTTGTCTATTGCTTCTATTCAAGCGCAAGCTCCAGTTCAACCCACTTCCGCAGATTTGTACGAAAAAATCCAAAAACTGCAAGTCTTAGGCTCGGTGCTATATGTCGCAGCACACCCAGACGACGAGAACACGCGAATGATTTCCTACCTCGCCAATGAGAAAAAGGTAAACACTGCGTACCTTTCTTTGACCCGTGGAGATGGCGGTCAAAATCTAATTGGAACAGAAATCCAAGAACTCCTCGGCATCTTGCGGACGCAAGAATTGATGGCTGCTCGTCGCATCGACAATGGCTATCAAATGTTTTCGAGGGCTAATGATTTTGGTTACTCCAAGCATCCTGACGAGACATTAGATATTTGGAATAAAGAAGAAGTTTTGAGCGATGTCGTTTGGGCAATTCGAAAATGGCAACCTGATGTAATCATCAATAGATTTGATCACAGAACGCCGGGCAAAACGCATGGACACCACACTGCCTCTGCGGTATTGTCTGTCGAAGCATTTGATTTGGCTGGTAACAAAAACAAGTATAAAGAGCAAACCAATTTAGTGGAAGCATGGCAACCCAAGCGAATGTACATGAACACTTCGTGGTGGTTTTACGGAAGTAAAGAAAAATTTGCGAAAGCTGATAAATCCAATATGGCAGAGTTCGACATCGGCGTTTACTACCCAATCAAAGGAACTTCTAACAATGAAATCGCCGCACTCAGTCGCTCGCAGCACCGCTGTCAAGGCATGGGTAATATCGGAACTCGTGGACGACAAATCGAATATTTAGAACTCCTAAAAGGAAAAGCACCTGCGAACAAAAACGACATCTTCGACGGAATAGACATCACGTGGAGCCGAGTAAAAGGTGGCGCAAAAATCGGAAGCATGTTGCATGAAATTGAGCATGATTTCAACTTCGCAAAACCACACCTTAGCTTGCCTGCCTTGATGAAAGTTTATAAAAAAATTGATGGTTTGAAAGACAGTTATTGGAAAGGCGTCAAACTCGCCGAAATGCAACAAGTGATTCAGGGATGTATGGGACTTTTCGCAGAAGCGATTGCGAAAGAAGCCTCTGCTACACCAGGTGACAATCTCAAATTGGATTTAGAAATCATCGCTCGTACAGTAGAAAATGTGGAGTTGAAATCGATAGAGATTTTACCACTCGGAATGGATTCCGTTTTCAATATGTCGATGACAAAAAACGAAGCATTGAAAGTTTCAAAAAGTGTAACGCTTCCAACTGACTTGGCTTTTACCAATCCATATTGGTTAAATAAAAAAGGTGATTTAGGAATGTTTGATGTCGAGGAACAAACGCTCATCGGCTTGCCCGAAACACCTCGTCAATTCAAAGTAAAGTGGAATTTAAAAATCAGCGGCACGCCATTTTCGTTTGAAACCGATGTGGTCAACAAACGTCGCGAGCCTGCCGTTGGAGAAGTCTATCGACCATTTGAAGTAACGCCTCCGGTTTTTGCTAACCTTACGGAAAAAGTATTCATTTTCGCCAATGCAGCACCTCAAAAAGTAAAGATCAAAGTCAAAGCTGGCAAACCTGATTTGAAAGGAACCGTTGAACTTTCTCATGATGAAAAATGGACCATCAAACCTGCCAAGTACGATTTTGAGCTATCACAAAAAGGGAAAGAGCAAGTCTTTGAATTTGAAGTTTTCCCACCAGATGGGCAGTCGGAAGCATTCGTTTCTCCGTTGGTAAAAGTTGGTGGTAAATCTTACACTAAAGAAATCATCGAAATTGAATACGACCACGTTCCAACGCAAACCATTTTCCGCAACAGCGAAGCGAAAGTGGTAAAAATAGACTTAAAAATTGCAGGTCGAAACATCGGCTATCTCATGGGCGCAGGCGATGAGATTCCAGAGAGTTTGCGACAAATTGGCTACGATGTAATGCTACTTGATCCAAATGACTTATCACTCGCAACGCTAAAAAAATTCGACGCAGTGGTCACTGGAGTGCGGGCATACAACACCCTTGATGAGTTAAAATTCGGCGCACAAGATTTACTGAAATATTCAGAAAATGGCGGCACCCTCATCATCCAATACAACACGCGCCATCGAATGAAAACCGAGGACTTCGCGCCATACCCAATCAAACTCTCACGTGATCGCGTAACGGTAGAAGAAGCCGAAGTTCGCCTTCTCAAACCAGGCCATGAAATTTTAAATTTTCCAAACAAAATCACCTCCAAAGATTTCGACGGGTGGATTCAAGAACGTGGTCTTTATTTCCCAAGTGAGTGGGATGAAAAATATGACGCCATCCTCTCTTCCAATGACCCAGGCGAAACACCAAAAGACGGTGGTCTGCTCGTTGCCAAACATGGTGAGGGCTATTTTATTTACACGGGTTATTCGTGGTTTAGAGAGTTGCCAGCAGGAGTGCCCGGCGCGTTTAGGATTTTTGCGAATATGATTTCGATTGGGAAGGGGAATCGGCCTTAGGTGCGATCTATTTCTCAGGCACGTATGGACCTAAAAATTTATCTCCATTAAAATGAATTAAGTGGTCAGGGTTATCTGCAATCCATACTTCTGTCTCCCAGCCAATATCAGCTATAAATTTTCTAAAAGTTGGTTTATCTGCGAAAGCAGTGACATAAATTATATCTGCGCCGCATGCTTCTGTCAGTTTTTTCAATTGAAGCAATCTCAGTTCAGAAATTGCTCCTGAGCTATGAACAGTTTCAATCAAATAAAGCCAATTTTTCGTCTCAGAATAAGCAATAACATCTGGCAATTCTTCATGAGAAATTTCGAAGAAATTAATTTCATCCAAGCCTGCTTGGTCCAAATGAAGATATTTATCAGAAGTATCTCCGACATATAACACTTTCGCTCCGTAACCATATCTTGGAAGGAAATCTTCTATAATTGCTTTTTGTAATTCATTGTGAACACCTGGTGAAAAATTCAATTCCTTGCCAGAAGGAAGTAAAACCGGAATTAGGTTAATCTGCCTATTTCTTTTAAGCTTTTCCGAAAGTGGTTCAATATTCTCCATTAATTGTGCGACTTTTTCTCCCCAATTGTTAGTGCCGTAATCTTTCAATAATTCACAATAAACAGGATTCAAACCATAGCCACGAGTAGAGTCATTTGTTGCTGAATTTGGACTTGATTGTAAAACAATCTCAGCTGCAACTAAGAGTTTTAGATCTTTTCGTCGAATATCATCGTAAGATCCACTACTTATCTTTTCTTGAAAATATTGATTCACATAATCAATAACCTCTCTTGTCTTTAGAGCATATTTATCATCAATCAAATTTTTAGCATTTGTAATATCTTTCACTGATTTGATATCAGCAACAGCCAAAAATGCAATTGCTATTCTTTCCAATCTCCGAGGAGTTCCGTTGACCGGAATTCCAAAAGAATCAAGAATAAATAAAGTATGATTGATTAATTTTTGAGTTGATTTCTTTTTAGAAGCAAATGTTTTACTTCGTTTCGGATCAATGTAATTTTTCAGGCTCATTAAAAAGTAGTAATTGGTTGTTTTCGTCCTTCAATGGATAATCTTTTGATTGATAATCCTTTTGAAAATATTCTTTAATTTCTTTTGCCAAATTAAAGGCAAAATAAGGAGCAACTGCATTTCCTATTTGATTATAAACTCCAGTTTCATTCCCTGCAAATTCAAACCAATCTGGAAAACTTTGAAGCCGTGCAGCTTCTCTTGCTGTAATTCGTCGTCGTCTGCCATCAGGGAGTCTTACACGGTGCATATCACCTGTCGCTCCTGCCAAGTTCCTACATGTTAAAGTTCTTGCAGGGCGATCAGGGTATAAATCTCTTGGGTTGACACATTTAGACGCTTTTTCATAATTAGCAATATATTTATCCATACTTGGAGTTAAGAATTTAGCATTCTCAGGTATTTGTGATGCTAACTCTCCCAGTGCTTCTCCGACTGTTACAGTATATGAATATTTCGGAGGGAACTGAATTCGTTCTTTTGCCCCCATTACAATTACGCGTTGCCTATTTTGAGGTACACCATAGAATTTTGCATTAAGCAAACTAAAAGAAACTTTATAGCCTAATGATTCTAATCGGTCGATGATTTCTTTCAAGTACCACTTGTTTTTATATAGCAAACCCCTCACGTTTTCGAAAAGAAAAACTTCTGGATCCACTTGTTCAACAGCTGATAAAAATATAGGAAATCCATCTCTTGAATCGTTCAAACCCAATTGTTTCCCGCCTACGCTGAATGGCTGGCATGGTGGTCCACCAATAACAATATCTGCTTTTGGATAAATGGTTTCTGTCGATAGTTCTTGATTAAAGCATTGACCTTCAAGATTACGATTATATGTTTCTGTAGCATCTTTTAGCTTTTCATATCCAATCGTTTTAAAACCAACAGCCTCAAAACCAAGTGATAATCCGCCACAACCTGCGAATAAATCAATAACTGTTTTATTTAATTCTTTGTCAATTTTTGGTATCAACTCTGAATTTATTTTCTCAACGTAATCCATAGAGTAAAAATAAGAGATTTCTTCGACTTTTACCTCAAAGCAGTTGACTCGATAAAAATATAAATCTTGTCCCCTCTTTGAAAAGCAGTTTCGTCATATTAGTGTAAATCAATTATTTACTAAAAAATATAAAATCATGACAGTTTTAAATCAAACAGTAAGAGCAACAAGCATACAATTATTCTTGATGTTTTTGACGCTTTTATAGCTAATGAATTGGTCGGTAGATATGAAAAGAAATAAGGCATTTTTAAAAAGTAGATTAACTTTTTGAAAAATTTATTCCTTTTCAGTTAGCATTCTATCAATAGAATCATAACCAGACAAAATAGCCCCAGGCACGCCCAATTGCTTATGCACATCATAAATTTCACCTGCGAAATATACTTTTCTTTGAAGCGATTGGTTTAAGGTTTTAAGGCTGAAACGCTCATTTAAAGCGGCATTCGTCCATGTACCTAAAGTAAACTCATGTTGTCCCCAATTTTCGAGCAGGTATTCACCAGTGTATAACTCCGATGCTATTTGATTTTATGCTTTACTTCTTTTGCGCTTTCGATTAAAATCCAGGACAAGTTTTCGTTAAATGAAAATCCATTCCGCGAAAGCGAAAAAAAAAGAAAAAAGATTAGGG
>CALHBQ010000334.1 GCA_937930815.1 uncultured Saprospiraceae bacterium
GACGTGAAACCAGCAGGTATTTGAGTTAGAACAAAACTTAAATCATTTATTTAGAACCCATCCTAACCCTAAGTCCAGCCCCTAAAGAATAGGCATTATAAAATTGCTCTTTGGTCTCTCCAGTCACCAGTTTTGGACTACGACGATAAGCCATTTTCATAAAAATATGGGTTCGTTGAAAAAGTGGATATTCTGCTCCACAACTAATTTGAACTCCGATTCTATTTTTAAAATAGAATTCAGGATTATCGACAACAACCCTGTTTTCAGCATCAAAAAATCGGCTCTCTCGGCCTTTATAAGTATGTGCAAAAGCGTAGTTCATTCCAACGGTACCAAAAACATTTGTCTTTCCAATAGCACGACGATAACCGACCTCTACTGGAACATTAAAGTAAGAATGAAAATTGTTGTGTTTGACTTTTCTAATTTCTGAATTTCCAACTGCAACGGAGTCACTTAAAAATAAGGTATCCGCATTTTGAGTTACAAAATAAAAAGCCCTTTCATTCAGAACATTAGTGAAGGAAACATTCAAGGTATCTTCAAAATCGAAAAACTCTACTACCCTATTATACTCCAATCCAGATTGCAAAGACCAACCAGATTGATGCTGATATCCAACCGACAAATTGGTAGAAAGCAAAAAACGAGAAGTCACTGCATCCTCATTTTTTTTCACTTCGTCAGGAAACCCTGGCTCAAAATCGCCAAGTAGTGTGGTTCGATTTATTAATCCAATTTCGCCAGCAGTACTTGCAAAAAAGTAATTCTTTCGATCAACCACCTTTTTAATCTCTTTCGATTCGTAGGATTGCAATTGAGGGTTTATGAGATTCAATTTCAGTTCCCAATCAAATGGTAATTCTTCCATTTCTATACTTGGAAGTAAGGCTATTAGATTCGTCTTTTTTCGCGCTGCTCTATTCGTTGAATGATTTAGATTATTAGAATTTAGATTAGCAGAATTATTGTTAAACTGAGTTAAACTTGTTTTTGAATTTATGCTTTGAGATGCACCATAATCAAGAACGGACGCTCTATTATTTGAAAAAATCGTCGCATCATTTTTGATAAAATTGGACTTGGAATTTACCGAAGGCGTTGCACTTTCAATATCTTTTGAGGTTCCAATTTTAAGCTCGTTATTTTCTAATAAAGAAGAAGGATTCGTTTTATCTAATTGATTTTCATCTGCGTTACTGGCAATCGTATTGGAAACTGTTTCTGACTTTTCATCTGGTTGATTAACATCATATGCATCTACTTCACTGTCCTCTATTTTTGAATTAATATCATTGCTGATGGTATGCTCAAGTTCGGTTCCATTTCCAATAAACAGACCGCTATCAGATACCCCCCAACAGGTTCCAATCAATAGCAATGGCAGTAACCAAAACCATCTCCGGTTGAATCTCGATTTCTTTTGGGAAAGCTCTTTTTGCATATTGCCCAAGAGTGCTTCCTTGTCCCAATCGACTTTGTGATTCTTTAATTTATTTTTAAAATGTTCTTCCATTGTATTATTTATGAACGGTTCTTTGACTTAGCCAGTTCTTAAATTTGGTTTTGAAAAATTATTATCAATCGACCTTTTTTCAATCAGAACGCGAAGCATTTTTTTGGCTCGGGTCAATTGAGATCGAGATGCACTCGCAGTGATGTTGAGCATTTCGCCAATTTCAATATGGTTATAACCTTCAATTACTTTTAGGTTAAAAATGATGCGACACCCTTTTGGTAATTCTTTCAAAAGATTCAAAATATCTTCTGCTTCCAATTGCTCTACAATTGAGGTTTCAAGAGATACTTCATCCGCAAAAATTTCTTCACCTGCAAAAACCATTTTTTGATTTTTACGATAATCTTTAAATGACTGATTGATTAAAATTCTGCTAATCCATGCACCTACTGTTCCCTTTTCCTCATCAAATTGATCTATCTTTTTAAAAAAAGTTAGAAAAGTTTCTTGCACCAAATCTTTGGCCGAAGAAAGATCTTTTGAATAACGAATAGCAATAGACATCATGTCATCAGCATACAACAGGTACAGCTCTTTTTGAGCCAACCATTCTTGATTTTTACATCCTTTAACTAATCGTTGTATGTTGATTTTTTTTGTCAAATTGATTTTCGCTTCATTTTTATTGAACCATATCAGGCATTTAAGAAAATATAATATTAAGGAACAATAGCTCCCTCTCTGTCTCCTGATAAGGGACAAGGAGAAATCTAATTTTTCACTTTTGTTGACTTCGACTCCGCTCAGCCAACACGTTTGTGGGTTGATCGCAACTTGTGTTAATCATTCAAATCCCTGATTAGTAATCTTGCTTTTTTCATTCAAATTATTGAATCCGTGCCCTGAAAGTTCCCTCTAAGTTACCTAAAGATACTTCTTCTGTATCCATGACTTCGCCGCTGAAAGTTCCTTCTACAAATGTTCCATCGTTCATTGTGATAGTAGAATTTAATTGATACCCACCTAAACTGTTGATATAGGACCAACCGTTTGAAGAATTGTATTTTCTAATTACAACATTTACATTGCTCTTATGACTTCCTATGGCAGAGCCGTCAAAGACAATAGAAAATTTGTTTTCATCGGTTAAGGAACTTTGTGCTTGTTTTATCACCATTTGACCATCTGGCTGGATGTTAGCAAAAGTAAAAACATCACCTCCTGCCGCCGAGCCGCCAACGGTATATTTAAGGAAGGTATCATCATCTTCACAAACCTTCTGGTCGGGAACGTCAAATCGCTGTCCAGGCGTATGAGTGAAGGTCAATTCTACATATTTTCGAGGGTTTTGAGTAGCAACACTAATTAAAACTGGATGCTCCATCGGTTGGCAATCTCG
>CALHBQ010000335.1 GCA_937930815.1 uncultured Saprospiraceae bacterium
TTAAAAAAAGTCAAAAAAGACCTTAGGGTACTTCCTCTCCAGATTCGACTATAAGTAAAAAACACGCTTATGGCAGAATCAAGATATAACATAATTGTTCGGTTTCTTCGAAATGAGTTGACTGCTCAAGAAGTAATAGAATTCAACAATTGGCGGAAAGTCGCTCCTGAAAACGAGCAGCAATTCCAAGAAGTGAAATTCCTTTGGGAAAAGGCACATCTGACCTCCTCATCCATTGACCTTTCGGTAAATAAAAAAGTAGCACTGGCAAAAGTGCATAGGAAAATCAATAAATCGAAGGTCGTTCCAATGCGGCGCAATTTTGTCCGATGGGCAGCGGCGGCGGCTGTACTATTGCTTTTGGGAGGTGGCGTTGGCTACAATTTATTTTTCGTTCAAGCCGAAATGATTCATTTCGCGACCACAGCCAACGAGAAAAAAGAAGTTATCCTTCCCGACAACAGTAAAGTTTGGATGGACGAAAATTCTAAACTCAGTTATGCCACTAAATTCGTAAATGAAACGCGAGAAGTGCAGATGGAAGGAAATGTAACCTTTGAAGTTACTCCTGATAAATCTAAACCATTCATTGTTCAATCTGATGGTCTTTCAGTTACGGTTTTGGGGACGAAATTTAATGTCCATTCTCAGAAGGGAGAAAATAAATCGGTGGTGCACGTCATGCATGGAAAGGTAAGAGTTGCCTCAAAAATTGATGAGGGAAAGAGCGTCATTTTGACCAAAGGAATGACGGCTCAATTCAATCGAAATATGAATGTACTGGCAGTCATTAACGACTTTTCACCCAATCATCTTTTTTGGGTGTCACGTACGCTGATTTTCAAAAACCAAAAATTGGGCGAGGTAATAGCTGGAATTGAAATAGCTTATGAAGTCAACCTGGAATTGACCAATAAAGAAATGTTGAACTGTCCATTCACTGGAAATTTTGAAGACCAAAACATTGACGAAGTTTTGGATATTCTTCAAACGCTTTACGATTTCGAAATCACTAAACAAGATTCTTCAACCTTTAAAATCACCCGAGGATTATGCAATTAAAATTTAAAATTAACCGACATAGTATTTTACTGTTTTTGCTGCTTGGATTTTCAAGTTTAGTAGTAGGACAGTCTGCAAGTTTATTAGACTCGCCTGTTACGTTAGATATTGACAATCAATCAGTTATACAGGTTTTAGAAGAAATTGAAGACCAGACGATTTGCAAGTTTTTCTACAATCCGAACGATTTGCAAAGCGATGAAAAATTCAATTTTGATAATGAAAAATTGATGATACGATCGGTTTTGGATCGCCTTTTTCCAAATGGAGAAGTTCGAGTAAAAACTAAGGGGACGCGCATAGTTTTGGTCAAACAAAAAGTGCGAAAAACTGCAAAAGAACGTTTCACTTTGAGCGGCTATTTCATGGACGCAGCAAGTAAGGAAACGCTCATTGGAGCCACTGTTTTTGTAAAAGAATTAGCAAAAGGAACCTCCTCCAATGAGTATGGTTTTTACAGTTTGACCTTGCCTGCGGGCACTTACGAAATGGTCTTTTCATACATCGGATATCAGTCATTGGTAAAACAAATTTCACTCGATGGAGACTTGGAATTTTCGCCATTGATGTCAATTGGAAATACATTAGAAGAGGTGGTCGTAACGGGTGAAGAAACCGCTTTGCGCCATGCCGGAACCAAAATGAGTAGTAATAAAATCTCCATGGCGAAAGTCAAATCCATCCCCGCATTGATGGGTGAGCGAGATGTTTTGAAAGTGATTCAATTAATGCCCGGTGTGCAATCTGGATCGGAAGGGACAACAGGTTTATATGTGAGAGGCGGAGGCCCTGATCAAAACTTGATGTTGCTCGATGGAGTGCCGGTTTACAACGCAAGTCATTTGTTTGGATTCATGAGTACTTTCAATGGAGACGCCATCAAAAGTGTGGAGTTGGTTAAAGGCGGATTTCCTGCGCGATATGGTGGACGTTTGTCCTCGATAATTGATGTGCGGATGAAAGAAGGAAACATGAAAAAGATTAAAGGAGACGCTACGATTGGATTACTTTCTGGTCGATTCAATTTGGAAGGACCCATCGTTAAGGATAAGACTTCTTTTAGTTTTTCAGGTCGAAGATCTTGGTTTGATCTGATAGCAACACCAGTCCAAAAGGCTAATAATAAAGGGAAACAGGATTACGAAGATAAATCAGTTACCTCCTACAACCTTTATGATATAAATGCCAAAATCAATCATAAATTTTCAAATAAAAGTAGGCTTTACCTAAGCTCCTATTTAGGCAATGATAAAATGACTTTCAATAGCAAAGGTCAAAATTCAACGGAAGATGGTGAGATGAATTGGGGTAACAAAATCGTGACTGGAAGATGGAATTATCAGTTCAATCAAAAATTGTTTACCAATACAACGCTCTATCTGAGTTCTTATAAATTTGAATTTGATAATGACTTTACCGAATTCCCAGGTAAAGAAAATGAAGTTAAAGATATCTATACTTCCGATTCGCGTATTCAAGATTATGGTGCCAAGGTGGATATTAATTATTTGCCTCATCCGAATCATCACATTCGAACGGGATTGAAGTACGGCGTTTACGATTTTACTCCAACCACTACTTCTCGAAAGTTCAAGGAGGGTATTAGTCCAGAAATTGTAGAAAAGAATACCAGTCCCAATATATCGGGCACCGAGCTGAATGCTTATGTTGAAGATGATATGGTCGTCACAGATCACATAAAAATAAATGTGGGCGTTCATGTTGCCAATTTTGCGGTTGAGAATTCCAATTACACTTCGATCCAGCCGAGAGCAAATCTTAGTTTTTTACTAAATGAAAAATCTTCATTGAAATTTTCGGCAACAAAAATGACGCAATATTTACACCTTTTGACGAGTCCAGGATTAGGATTCCCGACAGACCTCTGGGTGTCAAGTACCGATAAAATCAAACCTGAAAACTCCTTGCAATATGGCGTAGGCTATACTCGAACGTTGGCAGATGGATATGAGTTGACGGTAGAAGGATTTTATAAAGACATGGACAATTTGCTGGCATACCAGTCCGGTTTTAATATTTTTTCGAATAGTAAAGATTGGGAAAATAAAGTGGATATTGGCAAAGGCGAAAGTTATGGAGGAGAGATTTTATTAGAAAAAACGAAAGGCAAAACAACAGGCTGGATTGGTTACACCCTTTCAAAATCTACCCGATCATTTCCAAATATTAATTACGGAAAATCATTTCCATACAAGTTTGATAGAAGGCATGACGCAAGTATTGCTGTCATTCATAAAAAAAGCAAACGAGTGGATTTTGGCTTAGTTTGGGTTTATGGCACCGGCAACACTTACACTTTAGGTACCACCAATTACAATGCGCTTGGAATCAATAAATCTCCTGAGAACCAAGGATCTATTTTGGGAAGTCTTGGCACTGCCAATCACATCGAAAGTAGAAATAATCAAAGAATGCCTGCCTATCATCGATTAGACCTTTCGGTCAATTTGCATAAAGAAAAAAAACACGGTACTCGAACTTGGAGTTTCGGAGTGTACAATGCCTATTCGCGCCAAAATCCGTTTATCGTTTACAATTCCACTACTCGGGAAGGCGTACCTGTTTTAAAACAGCAAAGTCTGTTGCCAGTACTTCCTTATTTTTCTTATTCTTATAAATTTTAGAAGGGCTCAGGAGAGAGGAGTCAGGTTCTCGACGAAGTTCGCTACTGACTCCTGACACCTTTTTAATTAAAAAATAAAATATCATGAAATACATCTTATATATAATTTCTGCAATCATCATCATTACTGGCTGCGTAAAAGAACTGCCCTATCCTGATGTTGATAATTTGGATCTATTAGTACTAAACGGATTGATAAGTCCCGATACGGAGTTGTCAGTACAGCTTAGCCAAAGTTGCCACATTACGGATATTACTTGTGACCAAAAAATTATTGGAAACGGAGAGGTCTTTTTGAAAGATGAGTCAGGTAGCAATCTGGTTGAATTAACTTATCAAGGAGAAGGAATTTATGGAGCACCTGGCTTTCAAATTGAAGCTGAGAAAACCTATTCCATTGAGGCAAAAAGCGCTGGTTTGGAAACCATTTCGGCGAAAGCCGTCACTCCAAAATCATTCAAAGCGACGATGTTGAGTAATGATGAAAAATTTTATGCAGATTACCTTTGCCGTACTTTTGAAATTGAAATTGAAGACAATGCAGATGAAGAAAATTACTACCTGATCAATGGGTGGGTAGATATTTTAAATGGAGAACATGAGGAGGGACAAATAAATGACTTAAACGGTTATATCCTTCCTCATACCGGTTTTTTAAGTAAAGATATCAATGCTGAAAATACGTCGCTTACCTCAATAATAGATATCTTCTCGATTCCATTGGAATATATTTTTCTAAAGGATGAAAATTTTAATGGTCAAAAGTATCGGTTAGAATTTGGCTTACAGGATATGGACTTGTCTTATGACAAAGACTATGAATTAGAAGCGCATATCGTAGTAAAATCCGTTACCAAAGAAGTTTATGATTATTTCAGGTCTATTGCTTTATACGAATTGACGGCAGGGAGTTTTCTTTCAGAACCTACTCAAATACTTTCGAATGTCGATAAAGGAATTGGCATTTTTGGTGGTTATACGCAGCAGGAGTTCGTTGTCGATTTACCAAGCACTGGATATTGGTTAGGCGGGGATTTTACTTTTGAAAATGGTGGATGTACAGGGCCCTGCACCGTGAAGTTCTCTGCAGATATGGGAGACAAATTAAATTTTCTTTGGAATTTTGGAGATGGAGCAACTTCGACTGAAAAAAATCCCGAACATGAATTTCAAAAGGCAGGAAATTATGATGTCTCTTTAAATATTATTCTTGGACAAGACTCGTGGAGCAATATTCAGGGAGTAGAGATAAGATGATTTGATTGTTGATATTGCTTGATTGTTGTATTGTTCTCAAAACGAAATCAACAATCAAGCATTTTTTTGTATAAAAAATTGAAAACTACGAACGTCGCTAACACAAAAAAAATTATCGCCTAATTTTGAAAATAGGCGATACTGGTTAGCCGTCTTTTGTGCCTTCTTTTGTGGTTCAAAAAAAGAGATTGTACTTTTGATAAAAAAGTTACACTCATGGAAAGCGGATCACAAATCGCAAAACGTTTCAAAGAAGTCATCCTTGACGGAAAATGGATAGCCACTACCAATTGGAAAGAAGTTATTGATTCCATCACCTGGCAGCAAGCTACTCAAAAAATAGGCGACCTAAATACCATCGCCCTGCTCACCTTCCATGTCAATTATTACATCGGCGGAGTGCTCAATGTTTTCAAAGGAGGGGATTTAGAAATCAGAGATAAATTTAGTTTTGAAGCACCACCTATCAATTCGGCAGCAGATTGGGAGGCGTTGAAAAATGAGTTGTATTCCAACGCAGAGCAGTTCACCACTTTCGTGGAAACGATGTCCGAAGCTCAATTAGAAGCTGGTTTTGTAAAAGAAGAATATGGAAGTTATCGTCGAAATATTGAAGGCATGATTGAGCATTGTTATTATCATTTTGGGCAGGTGGTACTTTTGAGGAAGTTGGTGAGCAAGGCCAATTCATAAATAATTATTTTGGACTGGTTTTTTCAACAATTTTCAAATGATTCAAAGAATTTATTTTCTACTAATATTAGCAATGTTTGCTTCTTGCAAAGAAGAGAACGGCAAAGTCAATTCAAAAGATTTTTGTTCTAAAATTCACACCTGCCAATCCAAATCTATTTCTGAAGAGTTGGCTGGTTTCCCAGAACTTCAAAATGGAAAAACGGGGGCTTACGTTTTGGAAGATGGAAGTGGTTCTATGTTGTTGCGCGCGTGGTTATCTCAGCATGCTGAAAAATCGATCGATATTCAATACTTTATTTTTTCTACAGATAATATTGGGCTCATTGCCTGCGACCAATTGGTAAGAGCAGCGGACCGAGGGATAAAAGTAAGATTGCTGGTGGATGATATTCTCGTTGATGCAGATTTGGATGATATCTTAGTTTTGGACTCGCATGAAAATATCAGAATCAAAATTTACAATCCTGGCGTTAATCTTGGAAAAAGTCTTTTTGGAAAAATTAAAAAGTTAGCGACTGACTTTAGAGGGGCCAATCAACGGATGCATAATAAAACGTTTATCGTTGATAATCAACTAATTATAACTGGCGGAAGAAATATAGCAGATGAATACTTCGACTATGATCATGAATACAATTTCAGAGACCGAGACATTTTTTTAATCGGCGACCCAAAGAAGCAGGTACAGACTTCCTTTGCTCAATTTTGGGAAAGTGAGTTAAGTGTCGAT
>CALHBQ010000336.1 GCA_937930815.1 uncultured Saprospiraceae bacterium
CTTTCACCTAATAAACAACCGGAAGCTATAAAGTGATTTACCTTCAAAGGAGTTGTTCTTTTGGGAAGGTCTTTTTCCCAGTCATAACCTGAGTTGCCACAGCTCCAGAGTGCAAAAATTAAAATAAATGATTTTTGTAAAGTACTGATGTTCAAGGTTTTATTTCGCATTTTTTTGAAAAAAATATTGGTGATAAAATAGTCTTTATTCTAAAATAATTTGTGTGCAATGCGAAAACTTCTTTTTCCGCTACTTTTCGTTAAAAAATTTAAGAATAGCTAAGGCTATTCTTAAATTTTTTGCCTCAATTATCGAAAAAATAAGCATCGATTGCTCTACAACTCATTTTAGAATAAAGACTATTTTGAAAAAGCTACTTTTCAATCGAAAACAAAACACAATCTTTAATTTGAGGAAAGTCTAAAAGTAAAGGGTGTTCAAAATTCATAACTTGCTGCATACCAATCTTTTGCATGACCTTGGTTGATTTAGTATTTACAATTGAAGCAATGGAATTTACCTTTTCGAAACCTAAATTTTCAAATCCATATTTTAAACATCTGTTTGCTCCCTCTGTGGCAAAACCCTTGCCCCAATTGGATTGAGCAAGCCGCCAACCTATATCTACATTCGGATTAAAAGCAGCTTCCCAAGTTTGCCAACCAAAACCAATGAACCCGATAAAAGATTGATTGTCCAATCTATCAACTGCGAAATAGCAAAAACCTTTTTCTTCAAAAAGTTTTTGCATTCTATTGATAAATTGAGCGGTTTCTTCTTTTGATTTTATGGTTGGAAAGTATTCCATAACGCGAGGATCGGCATTAAGAGCAGACATTGGTTCAATATCTGCCTTCTGCCAATTTCTAAAACCCAATCTTTCGGAAGTGAAAAGGTATTTAGACTCCAAATTGTGTGAGATGATGATCGAGATGTTTTGCAAACATGGTATTCCATTCTCCAGCTGTCAACGCGCCAAATGAATGCGATTCTTTTCCATCGAAATGATTGGCGCCCAATGATTGCGTTTTGTTGATGTTATCAATCAGTTGTTGCTTTTCTTCCTCGAAGTTACGTTGATCTTTGATAATGAAATCTGGAGCAGTACGACCATTTTTTGGATAAGGTTTTGGACCGACCACACTATTTTTTACAAATAGTTTTAGCATAAATTTGCCAATCGCTCCTGGCTTTTTATACAAATCTGAGTAAGTCATGTCGTAAGGAACATTGCAATGTGCAAACATCTGGTCAACCGTCATTTTTCCCCATTGAGGCTTTGTGTCGGGCGTCAAATTATTGATGCGAGCAATGATATTCTCTGCACCCGTTTTTTCAAACATATTTTCCATGCTAATGTAATTGTGAGTGAATAATGGGTGCAAATATATCCACTCTACATGAAATAAAAAACACTATTTTTTGCTAAATAATAGGTCTATTGACTGCGTTTCACGTCTGCCAATATTATTGGACATTTTACAATCATTGTGAGTCAATTGCAATGTTTTTGAAGATGGGTATTCAATTTCTAATAAATAGTAAACTGGTCGTTTTGGTGATTTTGATTTAGCAAACCATCGTTTGGTATATTCTAATTTCACTTGTTTTCCTTCTTTTAGTTGAGTTAGTTTTACGCCTTTTACAATTCTTCTTTTTTCGCCTGTGACCTCGATGAGTTTGATTTTTACTTTTCCTTCCTTTACTCTAAATGGAAATTTTGCGATGTTTTTTACCGTTCCGGTAACTTTAATTAACCCACTTCGGTCAGTTGATCTTTTTATCAATTGATATTCGATTGCTTTTGCAGAAAGGTCGCCACAAGTTGATTTGAGGGGGACTCGGTTTATTTTTCGACCTGCCTCACTTTTTTTAAGGAGGTCAAGTTCAGTTCGAGTACCATTCCGATTTATTTGGCTAAAACCCAAGGTTCCAATTCCGATAACCAGCCAAATAATAAGTTGGAATTTTTTCATAAAAAGGTGATTTTAGGTTTGGGTAGATTTTCTCATGTTAATATTGTAATTGTTTGAGGAAGTATTAGATAGGGTTGATTTATAGTGTTTTATCAACAAGTTATGTACCCATTTCTAAGATTCCAATTTTTAATTGAGAAAGCGGGCAAATGTTATCAGCTCCAGTGTTTTTTTCTTTTTAATTTTTGGTAGAAAGGAAGCGGTAGTTGTTTTAGCATGTTTGATTGTGAAATTAGTTTTACAATAGACTTTATTCTAAAATAATTTGTATGCAATGCGAAAACTTCTTTTTTCGCTACTTTTCGTTAAAAAATTGAACAATAGCTAAGGCTATTCTTAAATTTTTTGCCTCAATTATCAAAAAAATAAGCATCGATTGCTCTACAACTCATTTTAGAATGAAGACTAATGAATTAACAAATTCTAAATTTTTAAAACGATTTTTTTTAGGAACGTTTCTTATTAAAGTGAAAAGCTTTTACGCCTGCTACGCCTGGTTTTACTTTAAAAACATTACCAGATTGAGGCCATTTTTTTAGTTCCTCATCTGTCATGTCAAGCCTTGCTGAGGTGATATATAAGGTCTCCAAATTTTCTCCACCAAAAGCACAAGAAGAAACATTGTGTGCAGGCACCTCAATTTTTGAAATCAATTCACCCGTATTGGGGTTCCAACGTGTAACGGCGTTTCCATTCCAAAGCGCAACCCAAAGCATTCCTTCTGAATCTATGGTCATTCCGTCTGGATAACCCATTGTTTTGGGGATGGTGATGATTGGTTTTCCATTGATGATTTTTCCACTGGTTCGGTCGTAATCAAATGCTTGCACCTGACCTGTTGGCGTATCAATATAATACATTTTTGATTCATCCAATGACCAAGCGATACCATTTGAAATGGTTACTTTTTTTATCATGGTTTCAAAGGTGCCATCCCTTTCAATTTTATAAAGAGAGGCATCGCCTTCGGTTTGATCCAGATGCATAGAACCTACCCAAAGTCGTCCAATTGGGTCGCATTTTCCATCATTCATACGATTCTTAGTCCTTTTTTCTTCTGGGTTAGAAAGGAGTGTTTTTTCTTTTGATTTCAAATCAAATTCGAAAATTCCATTTTGTAAAGGGATAATGACTTTGTTTGGATCATGTGTTGGGACGACGGTACCGATGCGTTCTCCCACATCAAAAATGGATAGTTTTTTTGTTGATTCTTTAAAGGTGAAAAGTTTTTTGCCTTCAATATCAATGAAGTACAACTCGCCCGTTTTTGAATTCCAGATTGCACCTTCTCCCAATTGGCATTGGGTATCTAAAATGGATTTGACGACCATTGGTTCTTCTTTGGGTTTGGGTTCGTTTTTTAGGGTTTCGGGTTGGTTTGGGGCAGTTGGTTTACAGCTCCAAATGATTACAGGAACAACTAAAAGTTTGAGAATTGATTTTAAATTCATGCACTTTTTTATTTTAATCAAAAATGATAATTGAAATGAAATATCCTTTTTTTAAAGAGGTTCCAAGTCATAATTTGAAATTTACGCTAAGATGTGAAAAATGCTATAAGTAATTCTGAAACATTCATTTTTTAATTTCAAAACTATTGATTGTACATTGTACCTTTATCAATAGAAAGAACGTTTACCGATGATTTACTATCCTTTTTCTAAAAAATAGAGATGAAAATAGATAATGACTTAATTTTGAAACTTGAGCATCTTTCCAAATTGCAATTGACCGATACGGAGCGAAAGAAGATGACAGGCGATTTAAACAAC
>CALHBQ010000337.1 GCA_937930815.1 uncultured Saprospiraceae bacterium
AGAAATTTTTCATTTATAAAATTTTATATTATTCCGCCGCGTCTCGCGAGCGTACATTTCTGCTTTTTTATCTTCTAAAAATTTTTGTTTTCGTTGATGTAAAATCACTCTTTTGATTTCACTCGCTAAATATTCTAATGGTGGCGTTGCGTCTTTTTTCAAAATCTGAATCAAATGAAAAAAGTAAGTTGACCCTTCTTTTGACTGTACAAAAGTTTTTTTTGTATGAATATTTGAAGCAGTCATAAATCCAGCTGGCATTTCTTCTATCAACGCACTGGTCTCGTACCATATACTTTCATCTAACTTAGATAAAGTGCCATGTTCATTGGCAAATCGTTGTATGTCCTGTAGATTCTCTTGATTCGGAAGTTTATTCCACCAAGTTCTTGCTTTGTTTAAGTCGGTTGCACTGCTTGCTGTTTTTAATAAATAACATCGAACGATTGGTTCATCTAATACAAATTGAGCTTTATGACTTTCGTAAAATTGCTCCAAATCATTTTGAGTCACCACAGAGTCAAGCAATTGTTCTATCAAGATGCTTTCGTAATTGTTTTTCAACAAAGAAGCGCGATAATCTTCTACTAATCGGTCAATGTTCAAATCTTCTGGTACGTTTCTTTCCGCTTCGTTGAGCATAACGGCCTCTTTTGCCCATCGCTCCACCAAGGCATTGATGATAAGTGAACTATCTTCAGTAGTCGCATTGTATGGAATCATACCTTCCAATGCAGAAATACGTAACTCTTTATCGCCGACCTTTGCCAGCAATTTACTGTTGTCTATATTGTTCTTTGATTGATTATTGCATCCGATCATTATGATCAAAAGCAAAATCCCCCAATTTGTTACTACCGTTTTTTTCAATGATGTTTTTTTCTCAGTGTAATGCTTAATGAATTTGAGTTATCCCGAATTTTTCGATTTATTGAAATACAATATAGCTTCTTTTACTAATGTGTTGATACTCAAAATTGTTGCGAGTTACGGGTTGCGCGTACGCTCGACTCGCAACCCGTAACTCGCAACAAAGCGAATTTTCTAATAGCCTGTTCTAAGTGACTACTTTATCAAATTATTCAAAGCAGTTTGGTTGATGACAATTGGGAATTTACCTTTAAGCTCTTCTATCCATTTTTTCTCCAATTCATCTTGGTAATCTGCTACCACATAACCGCGTGCTTCATTCAAAGACTTGTCACCTGCAGGTAAAATTTCTTCTACTTTCATGAAGTTGATTGACTTGTTGCGTCTGTTTTCTTCATTGGCTGAAAGTGTACCTGGTGCCCAAGTTAATTTGTCCAAAACTTCATTACGACCTTTTTCAAAAGTACGGTCGATAGCAGTTAGGATTTGATTGTCCTTTGAGGTGAATTTTGCTAAAACTTGCTCTTTCTTATTATTTTTAGCGAAAGCTCTTATTGCATCCACTTGATTTTTGCCTGCTTCTTTTACAGAGTAAAGTGTAACCGCAGCGCGTTTTTCCCACTTATATTTTCCATCTACTGTTTTGAAAAATTCAGCCAAGCCAACAGAGTCTTGAGATGCTTTGTCCCAAACCTCCATTTTAGTAGCCTCAAAAAGTAGAATTCCTTCTTCGTATTCGCGCATCAGAGCTTTGAAATCTGGGTACTTTGATTCTAATTGTTTCTCTTCGTAACCCATGCATTCTTTGTTGACAAAATCACTATAAAGTTGTCTTGCAACCGCTTCGTTTCCTTTGTCAGCAGATTGGATTCTTAAACGAGATGACTCGCTTAAGAATGTTTCAAATTCTGCAATTGTTGCTTTGTCTGAACCAATTGTGAAAAGCGTTTCAGCAGATTTGTAACCAGTTGGCTTCCATTTGAAATTCAAAAAGTTAGAATCCAATTTTGTGATGTACTCCGTCAGCATTTTAGGATTTGAACGGAAGTTGTTTTCCTTTTTAATGCGGGTAATCATTGACCGTTGAGAAAGTGTAAATCTTGGGTCATTTTTGATTTTGTTTTGCAAACCAGCTTTTACGATCTTTAATGGCTGTATTCCTTCCTTCTCGATTCTTTTGATAATGTGCCAGCCAATGGCAGATTTTACTGGTTTAGAAAAGTCACCATCATTTTGTAAACTAAAAGCTGCTTCTTCAAAGTCTGCTTCGTATTGATTGATTCCAAAATGACCGATATAACCTCCTTTAGAAGCTGACTGTGCGTCTTCAGAGTTTGCTTTCGCAATGTCTTCGAAAGTGTTCCCACTTTTCAAATTCAAATAAAGTTTGTCAATTTTTGCTTTTGCTTTGGTGTCATCTTCGCCTTTTTTTGTTCTTGCCAAAATGTGAGCGATTTCCATTTTACCACGAGCAGGTCGGCGACTATTTACTTTTACTAAATGGTAGCCCGCATTGGTTTTCAATACCTCAGAAATTTCACCTACTTTCAAATTGTAAGAAGCATTTTCTAAGGCATAAAATCCTTTTGGGAACATTGCGGTCACGAAACCGATGTGGCCTTTGTTTTTATCTTTTGACTTATCATCAGAGTATTCCATCGCCACGTCTGACCAATTTCCTTTCTTCATTAATTTTTGACGAGCTGCATTGATTTTGATAAGTGCTGCGGCAGTATCTGTTCCAACTGGTACAGAGACCATGATGTGACTGATATCAACATCTTGTTGAGTGCGATCGTAAAGTTCGCTCACCAATTTGTTGGTCACTTCTTTATCAATCAAATAAGAATCGGCCAACTGTCGGCGATAACCTGCTAACTCAGAAATAAGACTTGGAATGGTATCTAATTGCATTTCGCGAGCGCGAGCAACTTTCAATTTGAATTTTTTGTATAAATCCAAATACTCATCTACAGATGCTTTAGAAAAATCTGCCTTATCTGCATTTGTTTTAGTATAGATATACTTGAATTCAGATACATTGACGGGTGTTCCATCTACGGTAAAAAGTACCGGGTCATTTCCACTCGTGCTAGTGGTAGTTGAAACTGTAGAAGGTGTTTTGCATCCGATGACAAATATCATCAGGACAAATAACACACGGTTAATAGATGTCATGAATTTTATAGTTTTTATTTTTTAAAAAACGGCTCATATCTTCTTGAGGGATAAACGAGATACAAGAGTATAAAAGTACCCTTGATTTTTGAGCGCCACAAAATTAGAAATTTATATAGAAGGGAAGGAATTAAAACCCATGTGAAAATCAGTCATTTAGATAACGAAGTGGGTTTTATGGTGTTTTTATTGCAAAAAGGTAGATTCTTTTAAACATCGAGTCAAAAAAAATAGGGCTTATGATTGATGAATCATAAGCCCTATTTGAGAGGAATCTTGCTATTTTATCGTTTCAAGACATTGAACTTTCGAGCATTCGAAGCATCAAAACGTATCATGATGTCGGCTGCTTTTTTCTTTTGCTCTTGTGTACCTTGCATAAAAATGCTAATGATTTCAGTCGCTTTCGATACTGCAAACATTTGAATAATCATCGAGTTAGGATAATTACGGTCAACGGTTGCAATTTTTTCCATTGAATCAATAATGAAAACGCGCGCAACATCTGGCTCTTTGCCCATCTGATCAAGACCTAATCTATGGTAATCATATAATGCTTGGCGCATTGGTTGGATTCTTGGCGTCAATAGATTTTCAATCATCCAATACCTGTTACGTGGATTATCAACCGAACGCCATCCTTTTACAGAAGATGCGACAGATTGTGGTACTAAGTTTACAATTTCTTGAGCAGATTGAAAATGTTTATCACCTCCCAAAGCTGAGAAAGTATCAGCATCCAATCCTAAAATCACGTAAGCATAAAATGCCAACATTGAAGTCAAGTTGTCATTGAAACTATTGGAAGTATATTGAACAGGTTGAAATTGCTCGTAAGTGAAGTTGAAATCTTTATCAACATGGTTGAGAATTACGGCTTCGTAATCACTGCCAAAAACTGGTCGAGTTGCCTGAATCGTCATTTCACCACGAAAATCACGAACGGTTTTCTCTTCTGAAATGGTGATATTGATATTCACGTTGATGCGCTCCTCAGTTTCGTACACATCTTCTGTCCATTTCATATTGGCGTAAAACTCACTGATGGCTGTTTCTAAACTCGTAAACAAAGCAGGGTCAGCCGTTTGTAGTTTTGGCGTATTGACTGTGACGTTTACATTCAGCTCCTGAGCAACCAAAGTGCCAATCGCAAAAAGTGAAATGAGGGTAAAAAATAATCGTTTCATATTTTATAAAAATTCTTCTTAAGTTTTATCAACGGAGATTTCAATCAAAAATTGAGTTTTAAACAAAAAAAACTTCCGTTATAGTCAAATAACGGAAGTTTTTTAGATTGTATGCGCAAACGATGGATTAATTCGCTAAATCAGATAAAAATTTGATTCTAACCAAAGCAATTTCTTCTCTGGTGTAATCATCTTCTTTCAAATCCATGTAAGCGGATTCGATATCATCTGACTCTGCTTCCATGAAATATTCGTGAATTTCGTCGTAAGCATATTCGTCGAGGTAGTCCTCTAAAAAATAATCAATATTAACTTTAGTACCTGACGTAACGATGGCATCCAACTCATTCATGATGTCTTCCATCGACATACCATTCTGCTCAGCGATTTCATCCAGTTGCATCTTTTTGTCGATGCCTTTGATGATTTCGACTTTCATTTTGGATTTATTCGCTACTTGCTTCACGACGAAATCGGTAGGTCTTTCGATGTCATGATTTTCGCAGTATTCTTTTATCAAAAAGATAAATGGCTTGCCATATTTTTTAGCTTTTCCAGTACTTACTCCGCTAATGTTCCCCATCTCTTCGATGGTGATAGGGTATTGCGTCGCCATATCTTCCAAAGATGGATCTTGAAAAATTACGAATGGAGGAACACCTTTACGTTTTGCCTCATTCCTTCTCAAGTCCTTTAGCATTTTGAGTATCACCTGATCCAAAACTGCACTTCTACCTGATGGTGCAGGCTCAGAGTCCATTTTGTCATAATTATGATTGATAGGAATTTCAAACTTAGTAGGCTTTTTGACGAAGTTCAGTCCTACTTCTGTCAATTTTAAAATACCGTAAGTCTCAATATCTTTTCTCAACAACTTGTGCAATGTTGCCTGTCTGAAAACAGAACTCCAGAACGTCTCGTCTTTATCTTTTCCGATGCCAAAAAGTGGGCGTTTATTGAAACGGAAATCTTTCATAGATTTCGTTTCTTTTCCCATTACAAACTCAATCAGCGTTTTGATGCCATAATTTTCTTCCAATGATTGTACTGCTTGAACAGCTTGCGACATTTCAACCTGTACATCAATTCTTTCCTTAGGAGTTTTACAGTTGTCGCACATTTTGCTACAGCCGTTTTTGTCATTTTCAACCACGAAATCTTCTCCAAAATAAGAAAGCAAAAATTGACGACGACAGGAAGTTGTTTCGGCGTAAGCCTCGACCTCCTGCATAAGCAAAGAACCCATTTCTCGTTCGGCGACAGGTTTGTCTCTTAGGAATTTTTCTAAACGTAAAATATCTTTGTAAGAATAGAAAGCGACACATCTTCCTTCCAATCCATCTCGACCGGCACGACCCGTTTCTTGGTAGTAATTTTCGATACTTTTTGGAATGTCATAGTGAATTACAAAACGTACATCGGGTTTGTCGATTCCCATACCGAATGCAATTGTCGCACATATCACATCAACATCTTCCATTAGGAATCCATCTTGTGTTTTACTACGAACTTTAGCTTCCAGGCCAGCATGATAAGGAGCGGCTCTGATACCATTTACACAAAGAACTTTGGCAATTTCTTCAGTTGATTTTCTGGATTGTACATATACGATACCTGATTGCCCAGGGATGGATTTTACAATCTGAACTATCTGTTTGAAGGTCGTTTCTTTTTTTCCTTTTGGTCTTACCTCATAAAAAAGATTGTCTCTATTAAAGGAGGAAATAAAGACGTTATCCTCGCTCATGCCCAAATTCTTGACGATATCGGTCTGTACTTTGGGCGTTGCTGTTGCGGTAAGTGCAACAATCGGGATGTTTGGGTTGATCGCATCTATCATTATTTTGATACGACGATACTCCGGTCGGAAATCATGTCCCCACTCAGAAATACAATGCGCTTCATCAACTGCTACAAACGAAACGTTAGCATTTTTGAAAAAATCAATATTTTCTTCTTTGGTCAGTGTTTCTGGAGCGACGTAAAGTAATTTTGTTTTACCGTCCATCAAGTCTTGCTTCACCACTTTCATTTGTGTTCTGGAAAGTGAAGAATTTAAGAAATGCGCGACCTCGTCGCTTTGACTGTAGCCTCGAATGGCATCTACTTGATTTTTCATCAAGGCAATCAATGGAGAAATGACAAGCGCGACGCCTTCCTGCATCAAGGCAGGCAATTGATAACACATCGACTTACCACCGCCGGTTGGCATGATAACAAATGTATCTTTCCCTTCTAAAACACTTCTGATTATTTTTTCTTGGGTTCCTTTAAAAGAATCGAACCCAAAATATTTCTGTAGTGCCTCGTGTAGTGCTTCTGTACTGGTTCCTATGGTTGTTAGTTGTTCCATGGTGGATTATTGAATACTCAGTTGTTTTGTAGTTTAGAGAACTATTTCTAAGTTATAAATTTAATAAAAATTTCTTCTTAATTGGTTTAATTTCGCATTTAGTTTTTAAAATAGGGGCGTCCGTAAGATTTTTGTTTGATCAAATCTCTACTTTCTCAAAAGTATGTTGCATTTATATTTTAAAGGGAACCGGTGCGGAGTGATAGAACCAATTTTGAAGACTTGAAAAACCTATTTTAATAGGGCTCTTTTTTAAGAGCCGCCAAAGATAATAAAATCATTTTCTTTTTTTGAAGCAAAAAATCATAAAAACAGCGTTAAAAACGCTCAAAATAGAGGCTGAAACGATAAAATGCCTAAAACTGGGTATAAACGATGATTTTGCCAATGCGGTAGAATTCATCTATAAGTCCGAAGGAAGACTCATTATCACAGGCATTGGAAAGAGTGCTTTGGTGGCACAAAAAATTGTCGCAACGCTTAACTCAACTGGGACGCCTTCTATCTTCATGCATGCAGCCGATGCGATACATGGTGACTTGGGTATGATGCTTCCTAATGATGTTGTGATTTGTATTTCAAAAAGTGGAGCTACTCCTGAGATTCAAGTTCTTTTACCTTTTTTGAAAAAATTAGGAAATACAACAATCGCGATGGTTAGCAACATAGAAAGCTATTTGGCGCAACAATCTGATTTTGTAATTCATACCCCCATTTCAAAAGAAGCGGATCCTAATAATCTTGCGCCAACGGCGAGTACTACTGCTCAGATGGCGATGGGCGATGCGATTGCAATGTCGCTTCTGGCTTTGCGTGGATTTACACCTAATGATTTTGCGCAGTTTCATCCTGGTGGTTCATTGGGCAAACAGCTCTATCTTAGGGTTGATGATATTTTTATAAAAAATGAAAAACCTGCTGTCGCACCTGATGCGATGATTAGGGAAGTAATTTTAGAAATCACTTCCAAACGATTAGGGGCTACAGCGGTTGTTGATAAAAAAGGGGATTTGTTAGGGATGATTACAGATGGCGACTTGCGTCGAATGTTAGAGCAAGAAACAGATTTGAGGACAGTGCTTGCAAAAAACATCATGACGACCACTCCCCATAGTATCGCTGCTCACGAATTAGCAGTAACAGCAATGACGTTGATGCGGAAACATAGTATCTCGCAACTTATCGTTACCGAAGAAAAAAGATACCTTGGGATGATTCATTTGCATGATTTGATTAGAGAAGGATTAGTTTAACAAATTTTTTGTATTACAATGCATGAAAATTCCTTCATGTATATATATTTGCATAATTTTTGAACTTAGTTTAAGCGTCTTAAGGAAACGTGAATTGTCATTGTGAAAGAAATAGACGCTATCTCAATTTAGTTTGAGGACATCAATATCGACTTAAGAAGTTTTAGTTTTCATAGCTTTTTTGCACCATCCCACACAAAACGGGGTGGTGCTTTTTTTTTGTTCCTACCTTATTTTTATCTAAAAAATGCCTCGTCGAATCGAGGTTCGGTGGTACGTTAAAACCAATGTCCTAAATTAAAATAGGCCTGTTGTCCTTCGTTTGAAATACCATAGGTAATTGAAATGGGTCCAATTGGCGTATCCACTCCATAGCTGGCGGAGATGCTTTTTATCAATTGCTGATTGATGAAATTGTCATAGGCATTCGAAAGCATTGCGAAATTTACGCCTAATCGCGCATACTGATTATTGAATGGACGAATCTGTCCATAAAAATTGCCTGATAATAAATTATTGCCAAATCTTTCGGCGTAAGCCAAACCTTCAAATGGCTTGAAGTTGTTTACAAAATTCTTATTATTTCCTCCCAGAAAATAGGTGTAAGGAGGAGTTGCTTCGCCAAACAAGAGGCCAATATTTCCAGACAGTCCAAGAGAAAAGTTTCCATTGATCTTAAATAGCTTTAAGAATTTCCAATCTAAATTGAAGCTATTGATATTATCATCGGCTTCAAAAAACTCTGAAGTGAGCGGTCGAATATATCTCAGTTTCAAATCTGAATAAAAACCAGTTTCTGCAAAATCTTTATTGCTTCTGGAGTCATATTTCGAAAAGATACCTCCTGTGAAATAGACGCCATTTTCGCCTACGACTCTTTGTTCGTTGTTGCCAAGTAATTGATCCGTTGACGTTCTATAAAATTTCAATTCCCCATTAAAACCAATGGATTGGTTATTATTTGAAAAGAATCGAACATAGGCTTCGTTGGACCAATCAATATAGTCGAAATCAAAAGTGGCACTCTGCAAACTCGTATCGGTAAGAAATAGCACCGGTAACTCTACTGGTACGGTATTGACATCCAATCGAGAGTTGAGTCCAACATCAGGTGCTCGTCCAAAATCGACTAAGTAGTTGGCGGTGTATCGAAATTTATCCCCCAAAATTACATTGACAGAGGTAATTGAATTCGATGCGCCTAAATTGAGAAAGGTGCCATTGAGTAGCAAACTACTTTTGTAAACATTGTCATAATGCAAGCCAAGTCGTAGCAATCGGTCATAGCCAACTTTTGGCCTTGGATTGAAAACGAGTTGATTGTCTCCAACTTCGTTTTTTGTGAAATAATAATCGACATACTGAAAAGTATTGGTGCCATAGAGATTGATTACACTTTCGTAAAAGTCTTCTTCAGAAATTTTTCCAGGCAAACTTGTTGGAAAAAAATCTAATATTTTTTCATCAGTATAAATCGGATTTTTGATAATGAAAAGATCCTGAATGTCGATACTGTCTCTTTTGTTTAAGTACAACTCAGGGACAATTCTTTTGATTTCTCCACTCTTACCACTGATTTGAACAAGAGAATCCCATTTTATTTTAGCGGCACGCGCTCCTCGTCTTATCAGTGTATCTGCATCTGAGAAGTCAGCGACTCCAAATCCTATGACATCGGGATAGATGATTAGATCACAATATTGTCTTTGCTCTAGTGATCGCTGCACCATCTGAAAAGAACTCACTTGCTCAATAATTTTATCAATTCCTGAGAGTTCTTCTTTAGTATGAAGTCCACCTTCGACGTTGACTCCGATGACGATATCCATTCCTTTTTCGCGAAGTATTTTTGCTGGAAAATTGTTGGTGATGCCTCCATCTATTATCAACTGACCATTGATTTCGTAAGGTGCCAATAATCCAGGGAAAGCCCCACTTGCCCGCATCGTTCTCGCCAAGTCTCCATTTTCAAAAACGATTCCCTCGCCAGTCACTACATTGGTTCCAAATGCAACAAACGGAATATTTAACTGACTAAAATCATCAATATGGGAAACGTGCCGAGTGAGTCTATTGAAAAAGTTGTAGGAGTTTTGACCATTAGAAACCGCCGAAGGCAATTTGATTTTAAAATCCTTGACGGAAATGGAGATCGCATATTTTTCACCGTATTCTTTTTCAAAAATAGGTTTTACACTTCGCGGCAAATCATCAACCATCATCGCTCCAAAATCTGTGTTTTGTATGATACTATCAATTTGATGTGCACACCAACCTGATGCATATAATCCTCCAATGATGGCTCCCATGCTTGTTCCACTTATGTAGTCGAGTTCAATTCCTGCTTCTTCGATGACTTTCAAAGCACCGATATGTGCGAAGCCTTTGGCACCACCACCACTGAGTACTAAACCAATTTTTGGACGGTCTTGTGTCCATCCTGAAAGTGAAAACAGAAAAAAGAAAGGTAAAAGAATGAGGAGTAAAGGTCGGTTCATTTTGTAAATAACTGTCGGTCAAATATTGAACGCGAAAGCTACGGTTCATGTTTTCCTGATAATTGGAAATTAGTGGTATTCCTACTCTTCCTACTCTTCTTCGTCAGTAACTTCTTTTGCTTCGTCAGTAACAGAAGGAATATCTGCTCGCGGTTCTATCCAGAAATTATTGATTCCCTCTCCCTGAAGGATGATGATTTTATGTAAATTGAGTAGTTCCAATAATGCTAAAAAAGTAACGATGGCATGAACTCTATTTTCCATTTTTTCAAAAATGCCCATAAAGTTTAATTTCTCTTGGAGCACTTTTTTTAGAATGAATTCGCGTTGTGCTGATACGGTATAACTGAAATTGACAACTCTGTGAACAACCCGTGCTTGACGATCTTCCATTTTTTGGAGAAGTCGTTCAAAGGTCTTCAATATTTTAAACAAATTGACGGATTCAAGCTCCACATCGGCCAAGGCTTTATTGGCGATTTTGGAAAGTTCTTTGGCAGCGTAACCACGCGTGGTTCTGTTGCTCCGGTCTTCTTCCATTTTTGCTAAATCATCGATCACACTTTTGTAGCGCTTGTACTCCATCAATCGACGGATCAATTCTTCACGTGGATCTATCTCATTTCCATCTTCATCTACTGGTTGTCGCGGTATCAACATCTTGGCTTTGATACGGCAAAGTGTCGCTGCAACTAATATAAATTCGGATGCCAAATCTACATTGAGTCGTTCCATCTGTTTGATGTACGAGAGGAAATCATCCGTAATTTTAGCAATTGGAATATTGTTGATATCCAGCTCATCACGCTCGATGAAAAACAATAGCAAATCGAATGGACCTTCGAATTGCGGCAGATGAATAGTATATGTCTCAGCTGGCTGTTTCAAGATGTATGATTTAGGACTTCAAAGGTAAGAAAGGAATCTCGTATCAACGAATAAATTATTTTGGATAGTTCTTAAAAACAAAAAACCTCCTGTGTAATGAAACACAGGAGGTTTTTTAGAAATTAGTTTTGAAAGAAATTATCCTTCGCTGCTAATTTGTATAGCTTTAACATCAGTTGAAGCTGACTTTGCTTTTGCTTTTGAACCACATGGCTTAGAGCATTTTTTAGCACCTTTAGTACAAGCTTTCTTTTCAGAATTCAAACTTGCTTTAACTGCACTTGCACCTGCTGCACCTTTTTTAGCACAACATCCTGCTTTTGCTGCACCTGCACAACATGCTTTTCCTTTTGCTCCTTTTGCACAAGATTTTGCGCTCTTAGAACAAGATTTGCCAGTTGTAGCTGAAGGTGAAGTGTTTACAAATTTATTAGAATTTGTACACCATTTAACTTCGTTTACAGAAACTGCACCTGACTTAGCACAGGTAGATGATTGGTGGTAAGAAACTTTTCCGCTTTTAGCGCAAACTTTTCTTTCAACAGTTTCATCTTCAAGAGCAGCATTCATTGCGAATGTCTCAACATCGTTTGAAGTTGCTTGAACAGATTTTTTAGCACAAGCTGCTTTCTTAGCGCAAGCTTTTTTAGATTTTGTACATTGAGCATTTGCAGTACCAAGTCCTGCGAAACATACAACTGCGAATAATAACAAATATCTTCTCATCGGGAATATATTTTTTTGATGGTTTGAATAATTAATTTTGTGAAGCCAGAAACAATTACTGACCGAGTCCAAATTTAACGCAACTTTTCGGCTATTACAATTCAAGTCATAGTGATTATTGAAAAATTAACATTTTGTATATCCCTTGACATGTTTTATGTCAAATTTTGGACGTCTTTTTCATTGATAACTGGTCGATAAATTTTTGGTTAGGGTTTTAAATAACTTCTATCCGTCTATTTGTAGGAATGGCAGTCAAAATATACCTTTGAAACATGATTCGGAGATGCACCACTGTTTTTATTTTTTTATTTCTAATTGTTGGCAATAATTATGGACAATCGGTATTGGAAAAACCAATAGATTTTTCAATTGAAAAAGTAACTATTGAGAAGGCACTACAAGAGTTGAGTGAAATTTCTGACGTAAATATTGCCTTTTCGAGTAACCTATTTGATGACTCAAAACAAAGGGATTATGAATATAAAGATTCGTCTCTATTCTCTATCCTTACCGATATGCTCCAGCCGTTTCGAGTTGATTTTATATTATTGAATGAGCAAATAATCTTAAAAGAAAGGCCTAAACAGAAATTTACAATCTATGGATTTGTAGAGGATAGCTTGAGTGGCGAGCGATTGATTGGTGCTAACGTTTTTGATAGAATATCAGCACAAGGCACGAGTACTAATGAGTATGGTTTTTTTAGTTTAGATTTGGAAGAAGGAGCCGTCGATCTTGCGGTAACTTACTTGGGCTATCGACCATTTCAGGAAGTATTCAGTTTGAAAGAGGAAGTTGAAATGGTGTTTAAATTAGGCCCGTCACTTACTTTGGCAGAAGTAATCGTTTTGGCTAGCGATACGACTGATTCCGTTACGAAAACAGAACATGGTTCAAATAAAATTGATGTTGATCAAATGAAAGGCTTGCCGACGCTCGGTGGAGAAATTGATGTGATGAGAATGATTGACCTCATGCCTGGTATTCAAACTGGAAACGATGGTTTGGGCGGCATACATGTTCGAGGTGGCAATCCAGATCAGAATTTGGTTTTATTGGACGGTGTTCCAGTTTATAACGCCGGGCATCTGCTGGGTGTTTTTTCTATGTTTTCTGATTTGTCCGTTCAAAGTGTCGATTTACAAAAAAGTAATTTTGATTCCAGATATGGAGGTCGAGTATCTTCGGTTTTGGATATTCGGATGAGAGAAGGTGATCGGCATAAACGTCATGGAGGCATCTTTTTAGGGCCTTTGGCAGGTAAAGTATTTTATGAAGGACCGATAAAGAAAGATAAGTCTTCGTTCTTTATTTCTGGCCGCCGCTTGTTTTGGGATTGGGTGCTTAGTCCTCTTGCAAGTGGATTAGATGTTAATAACTTTGATTATTATTTTTTTGATTGGAATGCAAAGGTTAATTTCTCTCTTTCTAAGAGAGATAAGATTTTTCTTAGCTTTTTTAAAGGCGGTGATCGATTTGATTTTTTAAATAGTGAATTCGCTTTTAATCCTAATTTTGGCACTGTTGAATCGAAAAATGGAATAAAAGTAAATTGGGATAATGCGATTACGGCTATCCGTTGGAATCGTGTTTTTACGCCCAAACTGTTCCTCAATGTCACAATGACGTATAGCCAATTCAATTTTAATTATTGGAATTTGAATTCTACTTGGAAACCAAATACAACTGACTTTTTAGAGTATGATTTTGATATTAATAAATCTAAAATTCAGGATGCTACTTTGCGTTTTGATTTCGATTATTATAAGTCATCTGAACATTTGATGAAATTTGGAGGCTCGGTCAAAGGACAACAATTTGATGCTCGATCAGATAATATTACGAGAGAAAGTAAATTTTTAGCCGATCAATTGGATAGTGCAAACTTTGAAACGTTCAATGATCCTGATGAACTTTCACTTAGGTTGATTCCGCAAAAAACTCCAGCTACGGAATTAGATCTTTTTGCTCAAAATACTTATACACCCAATGATAAATTCACACTTACAACAGGTGCATATCTTGCCTTGTTTTCAGTTCGTTCCAAAGTATGGGCATCGCTTGAACCTCGACTTCATGCAGAGTATTTTCTAACAAAAAATCTTTCTTCAGCTGCCTCGTTGACACGAATGTCTCAATTTTTGCATCAGGTTTCGGGTTCTAATTTTGGGTTGCCGTCCGACCTTTGGGTGCCATCTACAGATAGAGTTAGGCCTCAGAGTGCATGGCAATTTTCGACGGGGTTAAATTATAAATTAAGTAAAAATTATAAGTTTGGATGGGAAGCATATTATAAGGATATGAGAGGTGTACTTAGTTTCTCACCAACCAATTTTTTGGAGATACCCAATTGGGAAGACAAAGTCATTGAAGGTAAAGGCAATGCGTATGGCACTGAATTTATTATAGAAAAATCTGGAGGAAAAACACATGGATGGATCGACTATACTTTAAGTTGGGCATGGCGACAATTTGATGATTTTAATGATGGGAAAAAATACCCCTTTCGATATGATCGTCGACACTATTTGAAAACAGCAATTGTTCATGATTTTACTAAAAAGTTTTCGATGAGTGCCAGTTGGGTTTATGGCTCGGGTAATCCTTTTACACTTCGGCTAGGAAAGTTTTTTGATCAAGATGGCAATCAGTTTTTTACTTATTCTGATAAAAACGCCTTTCGAATGGATGATTATCATCGACTGGATGTGAGTTTCAATTGGACTAAGCATAAAAAACGAGGAACAAGAACTTGGAATATCAGTGTTTACAATGTTTATAATAGAAAAAATCCTTTTTGGATTACTGAAGGTCTAAGAAATGGTAAAAGTGAAACGCTTCAATATTCTTCACTGCCATTACTGCCCTCATTTCAATATGGATATAGATTTTAGAAAAATTATCGTTCTTTGCCGAATTTCGTAGTCAGATCGAAGTTGAAATTTATATGAAGAAAATATTAGTCTTAACCGGCGGCGGAGATTGCCCCGGTCTCAATGCAGTGATAAGAGGAATTGCAAAAGCTGCTCGTACTAATGGTAATTGGGAAGTTTGGGGAAGTATCGAAGCCTTCAATGGCATCTTGAAAGATGGACCAGAGATTATCAAACTCACGCGTCGATATACAGCGGGAATCCACGTCAAAGGTGGAACAATAATCAAAACAACCAATCGAGGAAATCCTCTCGAATTTCCTACACCTCAGCCAGACGGCTCCATCAAATTAGTAAATCGTACAGACGAGCTGATTTCAAAAATAAAAGCTCAAAATTTTGATGCCGTTATTAATATTGGCGGTGATGGTAGTCAAGCGATTTCGCAAGCTCTTTTCGAAAAAGGACTCAATATTATCGGTGTCCCGAAAACGATTGATAATGATTTGTCAGCAACGGATTTGACCTTTGGGTTTAGCACTGCCGTGCAAACTGCGACTGAAAGCCTTGACCGTTTGGTTTCAACCGCAGAAAGTCATCATCGTACGCTCATTATGGAAGTGATGGGTCGCGATGCAGGTTGGATTGCCTTACATACGGCCATCGCAGGTGGTGCAGAAATATGCCTGATTCCAGAAATTCCTTTCAAAATAGAATCTGTTTTAAAACGAATTAACTCACGTTATAAAAAAGGAAGAGGTTTTGTAAATATTGTCATAGCAGAAGGTGCTAAACCAATTGATGGCGAAGTGATGGGCGAGAAGTCGAAAGACGCAGGCGACCCACACATCAAATTGGCGGGCATTGCTAATTATCTGCGTTCTCAACTCGAAAAACGGGGTTGTCAAGCACAGATCAGAACAACCGTTTTGGGCCACACACAACGAGGCGGCACACCTATCGCATTTGATAGGATTTTGGCAACTTCAATGGGCGTCAAAGCTTTCGAAATGGTAGAAGCAGGAGCATTCGGAAAAATGGTTGCTTATAAAAATAACAAGATGGCAAGTGTCTTTATTAAAAAAGCGATTTCAGAATATAATGTCGTAAGTCAAGATCATTATTTGTTAAATACGGCAAGGCAGTTAGGAATTTCTTTTGGGGAGTGATTTGGTGGATAAATAGGTCAAAAATCACACAAATGATTATTCTCCTTCAACCACTTTTCTTTCTCTTTGTAATTAGGCATAATATCGCTGACCACCTTCCAAAAACGATGGGAGTGATTTGCTTCAACCAAATGCGCTAACTCATGTACAATCACATAATCCACTACATCATCGGGCGCAAAAAGCAATCGGGTTGAGAAATTCACATTGCCCCGAGTAGAGCAACTTCCCCAATTCGTTTGGTTATATTTTAAATTGACACTTTTGATGGGTTTCTGAATGTAGAGTTTGTTCATCTCGTGAACACGTCTTCTGATATCAGGCATGAAATCTCTCGAAATCGTTCGACTCAATAAATGACGAATGGCTTTCAAACGATGCATCTCGTCGTCTTGTGTCGTTAGTTTGAGATAAATCTGACCGTCTTCGATTTTTGCTTTATGAGATTTTAGATTGGACTCTTCAATCCAAATCGTATAGCTGCGGCTACCGACCTGCAACTCCATTCCATCATAATATTCGCGTTTTTGAAGGCGTTGCTTGAGTTTATCACTTTTGGCCAATTGATTGCCCGCCCATTCTTTAAAATGTGCAATTTGCTTTTCTTCCTCACTGGTAGATAGAAAAATCGGCATACGGATAATGACGCCTGATTGACGGATAGAAGCACGAACATTTCGTCGCGCTTCACGGTAAATTTTAACCGCAATTTTGACATCTTCGAATTCCCAAACAGTTTTCTCTAGTTGTTTTTTTAGCATGTGTAAGCAATTTTCTTACTTTAGGGCAAAAATAAGTCTTTAAACTTATAGAAATATAGCTATTTTACGATCTTAATAAATAATTCATATAAAAAATGGAAATAACAAGACTCTTTGATTGTATTCACTATCAGTTAGAAAAATTCCCTTTAGAAAAGTCATTCACTTACAAAAGTGGGAATGAATGGAAGTCTTTTAGCACTCAAGAAATTGTCGATAAGGCGAATGCTATGAGTCGCGGATTGCTGAAATTAGGTGTCCAGCCCGGCGATAAAGTAGCTGTGATTACCTACCAAAATCGTGGAGAATGGATCATTATGGATACGGCGATTAGTCAAATTGGAGCTATCAACGTGCCAGTTTATCCTACGATTAGTCCAGCGGAGTATGTTTATATTTTTAATGATGCAGAAATTAAATATGCCGTAGTTGGAAAAGATGATCTGGTTGCAAAAGTTCAAAAAGCACAACCTGATATTCCTTCATTGAAGGGAATTTATTGTTTTGAAAAAGATAAAGGTGTGCCACATTGGGAAACCTTGATGGAAGCCGATGAATCATTGCAACCTAAAGTCGAAGAATTAAAAGCTCAGGTTGATCCAATGGCTTTGGCGACGTTGATTTACACTTCTGGTACTACTGGAAATCCAAAAGGAGTAATGCTTTCGCATAGTAACATTATTAGTAATACAGATGCGGTAAAAGAATTATTGCCAGTTGATGCAGGAGATAAGGTACTGAGCTTTTTGCCGATTTGCCATATTTTCGAAAGAGTAGCAACTTATTCTTATATTAGAAATGGAGTGAAAATTTACCAAACTGGAACAGATAATTTGGGTGGTGAGGATGGAGATTTGAGAGCCGTTGCACCTCACATGTTCTCAACAGTGCCTCGTCTTTTGGAAAAAGTGTATGAAAAAATCTACAACAAAGGTTTAGATTTAACTGGTTTGAAGAAGAAGCTCTTCTTTTGGGCATTGAGCTTGACGGATGATTATGATGTGCAAAACCCAAATAGCGGTTTAAAATATAGCATTGCTGATAAATTGATTTTTAGCAAATGGCGCGAAGCGCTTGGTGGAAATATCAAAGGGATTTTGACGGGTGCTGCTGCATGTCCAGTAAAAATGATGAGAGTCTTCTCAGCAGCTGGTATTCCAATTAGAGAAGGATATGGTTTGACCGAGTCTTCTCCTGGAATTGCAGTGAGTTATTGGAAAGAAGGCGGAGCGATGATGGGTACAGTTGGCCCAGCATTACCAAATGTCGAAATCGTCATTGAAGAAGATGATAACTATGGCCCTGGCGAAGGCGAAATTTTAGCTGCTGGTCCGAATATCATGATGGGTTACTACAAGAAGCCAGAAGCAACGGCTGATACCCTTTTTGAAAAAGATGGAAAAACTTGGTTGCGAACAGGTGATATCGGAAAATTCTTAACTGACTCAAAAGGAAGGAAGTTTTTGAAAATTACCGACCGTAAAAAAGAGTTACTTAAAACTTCTGGTGGAAAATATGTCGCACCAACACCTATCGAAAATAAGTTGAAAGAAAACTTTATGGTAGAGCAAGTGATGGTCGTAGGGGAGAAACAAAAATTTGTTTCCGCTATTATTACACCTGCTCAGGAAGTATTGGAAGATTGGTGTAAAAACAATGGCGTAGATTGTTCAAATATGTCTGCTGCGTGTAAGGATCCGAAAGTGATGGCAGTTTATCAGGAAGCCATTAATGAATTGAATCCAAACTTTAGTCACATCGAACAAATCAAGAAATTTGTTTTGATACCAGACGCTTGGGAGCCAACCAAGGCAGATGGCAGTGACGCAGAGTTGACGCCAACCATGAAGTTGAAACGACGCGTTATTCGTAAGAAATACGAAAAAGAAATCGCTGAAATTTATAATGTTTAAGATTACGAATTGATATATCAGAACCGCAGTCGATTTTAAATTGGCTGCGGTTTTTCTTTGACTAAGTTATGAATAAAAAATTTATAGAACGAGCGGAATTTTGGGATTCAGATTTTTCTAAATTCAGATTAGAAGAAATAAAAGTTTTTGAAGAGAAAAATGATATTGAGTTACCTCTTGAATATGTTGAGTTCCTCCAAGTTTTCGGTAAATTAAAATATGATAAGGTTCCATATTACTATGACGAAATTTTGATAAGTGAATCTATTGATCTACAAGATCAGGAAGACTATAATGAATTTTTTTGGAATGAATTTGTATTAAACAATCCCTCTTTTAAGATTGATAATTTTCTCCCAATATTCTTTACATATGATCCGAACACCAGTTTTTTGATTGGAATGAATCAAGAGAATAAGGGAAAAATCTATCTATTCGATAATACTGATGATGTAGCAATTGAAGTAGCTGATTCCTTTATTGATTTTTTTACTAATAGAACCTACACTTCGAAAGGAATTTTTGGAATGTCCCAAATTGGTACTATTGAAATAGAAAAATTTAATGGCACTGAAGTATGGAATATTAATTCAGGTAATTTTTCAATTAAAAAAATAGAAGAGAAATATAGAATCAGTTTTTATATAAAGTCTGAAAATGACTCTATTCACAAATTGGATGATACAGGAGAAACTGAGGTGATTTTTGAAATTAAGTTCTCTGTTGAAAAGGTTCCGGATTTAAGTAATATTTGGACTTATGAATATCCTTCCGCTATTGAGGTTCAAGATGATTTTGGAGAAGCTAATGAGGGCTTCTGGGATGATTTTTATTATAACGCCTATGAATCTCTTGAAGAAATAAAATTAGAAATTTTGGAAGGCCAGGATGGATATCACTACATTGAAGTATTTGCAAAAATGAAAGATATAGTTGATTATAATTTCGTACAGTCAAAATGTAAAATCATAGCGAAATTAAAGATGTCTGAAAATTATGAAGGATATTGGCTATAACAAGAGTAAAATAAAATAAATGCTACCAATCACTCAAAAACACATCTCCGAAGACATCGGACGTGAAATCAAATCACCAATCCATATCGGTGATTTACAAAAGTTAGGAATCAACCAACAACAATTCGTGGAATACTTCGCAAACTTGTTTGAGGAATTGAGTTGGGATGATTACGATCCACGTCGTTTGAGAGTTGAGTTTTTAAAAAATGCCTTTCCAACGGAAGCCGATTCGATAAATGCGCTTTTTAAAAAATACTTTTTAGGCGAGATTGATTTGACTGCTTTCGCAGATTGGACGAGTAAATTGAATGAAGAACAACGTGCAAAATTTGAAGCCATCCAACCTTGGCGAAGGCGCTCGGTAGCAAAGTTCGATATAAAAGAAACTGAAAATGGTTATCAAGTTGAGCGAGCTTTGGTTCCCAAATTTGAACAAGCCGTTGACTCAGATGATTATCGCTCCTGGCCACGTGTTTTTGATGAATCACCAAAACGTCATGTTGAGCATTCGTTGTTTTACCGCTTTTTGATTAAAGTTTTCAAACTCGTGAAAACTTATCAGCCGGAAGTAAAATCTGCCTCATTTACTGCTCATTTTATGAGTGTAAAATCTACTTCTATCAAGCCAGGTGATAACTCTCCAGAAGGAGCGCATGAAGATGGTGCAGCTTACATTGTCTCTGCATTGGTCATCAATCGCAAAAATGTAGTAGGTGGCGAAACACAGATTTTGGAGAAACTTTCAACTGGAAAAAAGGAAGTCATTTTGAAATATACATTACAGCCAGGTGAGTTCGCTTTTCAAGCAGATACGGGAGAAGAGTTAACTTTTGGCAATGACCTTTGGCATCATGTGACGCCTTTTTCGGTAGCAGATTGCTCGAAAGGGGAGGGGTGGCGTGACATCATCGGTTTTGATATTGTCACTCTCACGTAACGTGGATCGGTGCTCCGCGATGTCGCTCGTGCAATCGACTTTTGCAAATCATACTGATGCGATTCATATTCAACTTTCTTATTCAAAGAGCTGCGGTTTTTTGATTTTTTCAAAATCATTGCGGAGCACCGCTCCACATTACGTAACCGGGTTGCCATTCCGCGTTATATAATTTCAAACTTGGCGACATCCAAATTAGTCCCATAAGTAAAGTTAGATCGCAATTCCACACGCGTTCCCATTTTCAAATCAACCGGTTTTTCCAATAATTTCACCGTCGGCGGCATCAAGCTATCAGTGCCCGTAAAATTGATGCCTTCTGTCAATTGCACCAACGAATTCATATAAATACAATTGGCCGTTCCACTCAAATGCGCTTTGAGTGTCGTCGTTTTTTTGATGTTGAAACGAGAAGCTTTATACAAATCAATTGTATTTAAAACCTCCTGAGAACTCAATAGCTCTGGCCAGTGTCGCGTGAAAAGAATAGGGTAGTGTGTATGCCCTTCCTCAAATTTGGCATTTCCCAGTTGAACCATATTGATGATTTTTTCTGGAATCAATTTACCGTCTGGTTTTAGGAATTTTCGAAGATGTTTGAAAATTTGTACCTGATATTCATTCGCGCAATAAATGCTCATCAGTTCTCCAATAACAAAATCTACTTTTTCAGGCAACTGAACTTTCATCGCATCTCCGATGATGAGCTCTACTTTATCTTCCCAACCATTCTTTTTGAGTTCCGCTTTTATGAAATCGGTCAAGTCAGGGTTGTTTTCAATCAAATACGCCTTTTTTACATAAGGCAGAAAATGCTTGGTCAAAGCCAAAGTGCCAACCCCTGCCTCACAAACGACCTTTCCTTTTAGATTATTGAAATGCGCAAAAGTCCTTTTGTAGGCATTGACGCGCACCTCGTCCGTTTCCATGATTTTATAATAAATCGGTGGAAACCCATAATGCTCTTCGCTAAAGGTTTGAGCATCGAGCAAGGCATATTTTAGTTTCTTAAAATTATCAATGATGTCGTTGTAGAGCTTATCCTGATTCATATCTGATTGATTTTTTCTTTTAAACGCAAGTATAAGCCAAAAGATGTTTTTATTAAAATTGACAAAAAGTCAGTCGTTAGTGCTGAATTTTGCCATAATGCCAGTATTGTTTTTGTGTTTTCGGAAAATTCGACTCAAAAAAGGTCATGGAACAACAGTTGACCAAAGTGGAATAGAAATAAATTTCATTTTTTAACTGAAGCTGTTTGACGTTTTTAAAAATACATAAATAATAAGCTCTTCAAACACCTTCGAAAATTAATTATATCATGTTAGTAAAAAAAGTAGTACCAACACGTAGAAAAAGCCCATTAACTTTTGATAAAGTTATCAATCATGTGCTTTCAGATTTAGACAAATCATTTTCAAAAGGATTGGCCACAGGTGTCCAAAAAAGACAACCATCTGTCAATATCATCGAAACAGATGATGATTTCAAAATAGAATTAGCCGCTCCAGGTCTTTCAAAGAAAGATTTCAAAATTGATCTTGAAAATGAGGTATTAACAATTTCTGCAGAAAAAAAATCTGAGAAAAATGAGGAAAATGAAAATTCCTACAAAAGACGTGAATTTGACTATAATAACTTCAAAAGGTCTTTTACGCTTTCTAAAGTAATTGATAATCAGTCGATTAGTGCAAAATATGCAAATGGCGTGTTGAATATTACGCTTGCTAAAAAGGAAGAAGCAAAGCCTCAGCCTGCTCGAACTATAGCTATTTTGTAAAAAATAATTTAAATTTGTGACAGGCAACTGTTACTTTTTATTTAATCATTCGTAAAAAGAATCGGAAATAATGATGAGTAATATTTTTTTGAATCCTTATTTGCCAAATACCTCTAAAGAAGTTGGAGGTTTAATTGAAAATTTCTTTAATGGTTCCATTTCCAATTTTATTGGAAGTGACTTCTTAAATAGTTCTGCGTCTATAAATGTGTCTGAAAGTGACAGGGCATTTTTGCTTGAAGTAGCAACGCCAGGGCTGAGTAAGAAAGACATTGAACTCAAACTGGATAATGGCCTGTTGACGATTTCTTCTAATAAAAAAGAAGAAAAAATGAACGAAAGAGAGCGATATACACGTAGAGAATTTAGCTACGCTGCTTTCGAAAGAACAGTGAAATTGCCAGAAAACATAGATGAAGCAAATATCAGTGCAACTTCCAAAGATGGGGTACTGACAATAACGCTTCCAAAAGTTGAGGTCAAAGAAACCGTAAAGACAATCAAAATAAAATAGTCTCGAAGGAGATTGAAGACATATAAAATTTAGTTAATAGGGTTTTAGGTGTTTTGAAGGGCTGGAGTTTTTTCTCCAGTCCTTTTTATAAACCTTCTTCTTCAATCAAAGAGATTAAAGACATATAAAAGTTAGTTAATAGGGTTTTAGGTGTTTTGAAAAGGGCTAGAGTTTACTCAAGCCCTTTTTCTTTTGCCCTAAAGTGTAATTCAAATGAATAAATCCGCTCGGAGTACGACTCAGTAACCACGGTAACTTGGCAACAATGGCAACCCGGCCTACCTCACAAACTGCCTTTCAAAAACTGTCACATTATTCCGATCGTCCTTCACCTCAATTGTTAAAGTATGCTCTCCCTTTCCAATGCGCTCATCGAAATGATGAATCAGTAAATCCTTTTTACCATCCAATTCAAAAAGAACCCATTTACCATCGACCTTTCCAGTATAGCGTAATGATTTGGCTTTGCCAGTTGTATCGAAATTATCAGAGATTTTGAAAGTCATTTTAGAAGCGCCAACCATGTTGTTTTTAAATGAAATTGGTTTGATGACGGGAGGCTCTGTGTCGAGCATGATTGAGAACTTCCCAAGCATTCTTACTTTGGTATGAAGCATTTTACCTTCCCAATTTCCACCACAATTTTTGATGTTATTGTTTTTATCGCAATAGGCGATGATAGCCTTCGATTTCAACTCTTTTGGAATTGTATTATTCGGACTAATAGATAGGTCGTAATATTTGTGAACAGGTGTCGTGTATTCCCCCAAATGATGCACAGAAGAATAATAGCCTACCGAATTATCACTCGAAAGGGTATAATTCAAATAACAATTTTCATAAAAAGTCTTTGACGCAAAATCAGCAATCACCGAACCTGTGTTGATAACATTCGGCTCATTATGTTTTAAAATATAGTTGAACGTATTTTGCTTTGATTCATCAATTTCGCCTCGTTTAATCCAAAATTGTAATCGGCTCTCGTTTCCATTCACGTCGCTGGCGACAAATTCAATTTTAGTCGGTTTATTTTTGAAAAGTGGAACCACGCCATCATCTACTTCTTTTCCATAAATCGAAAGACGATTACCCGGCAAATCATAACAACGGTTGAAATAACTTTTCTTAGAAACTTGCTCTCCATAATCCAAATGCGCATTAATGTACCGTGTCTCTCCAAAACTGAATTTTTTCATATCAAATTCATAAGTCAAAGAGTCGTTTTTGTACATTTTGAGCGCATAAATTCCATTCCAATTGGAAACGCCGTTGTGATGATCATAAACTTTTAGCGCCATTCCAACGCGCCAAGCGCCGATGGTTAAAGTATCGCCTTTCAAACCATAATCTGTTCCTTTTTTGGAAAGGTTGATGGTTTTAGTTGCAGTCGTTTCTCGGTCTTTGGAAAGGTGATAAACTTTCAATTGATGCATCCGCGGTTTCTTCGTATCCTCAAACGGAATCCCAAACAACAACGGATTGCACGGCACATCTCCTGAGTTCCTAATCTCGAAATGTAGATGCGGCCCAGTCGAACCACCAGAGTTCCCCATTTTTCCAATTTGGTCTCCTTTTTTAAAAGAAAATAAACCCGCCTCTGGGTATAAATTGACGGCGAATGATTGCTTGTTGTACTGCGTTCGTTTTACGTAATCTGCTATTTTTTTATCGAAACTTTGAAGGTGAGCATACACTGATTTGTATCCATTTGTGTGTTTGAAATATAGCGCATTTCCATAACCACCTGGCGAAACTTTAATTCGTTCCACATATCCATCGGCAGCTGCGTAAATAGGTTGTCCTGAACCGCCATTCGCTGGTTTTATATCAATTCCTGAATGAAAGTGATTTGGTCTTAATTCGCCAAATGTGCCTGATAAACGAATCGTTGCTTTTACTGGTTTTGCA